>NZ_JBXAWK010000087.1:0-18081 GCF_057291755.1 Kitasatospora sp. UYEF31 | reverse complement strand
TGCTCCGCGACGGCACCTTCTACGAATCCCGGCGTCCCACCGTCGCCCTCGCAGCATGACCACATGACCATCAGAAACCATCACAAAACTGGCGGGCCCATCGCAGGTCGGTCTCGTCCTGACCGTCGGCGAGGGTGTAGAGGCACTGGCGCGCGCCGTGCTCGTCGAACTCGTCGACCGTGATCATGCCGATCGACTCCAGCAGGCGGCGTGAGGGGGTGTTCGCTGCTTGGGTAATGGCGACCAGCGGGCCGCCGGCGGGTACAGCGTCATGCCACCAGGTGACGGCGGCGACGACGGCTTCCCGTCCGAGGCCCTCGCCCCAGGCGACCGGGAGGAGTTGGTAGGAGACTTCGGCGCGGCCCTCGCAGCGGTGGTCGGGGCCGATGGTCACCAGACCGATCGCCTGCTCGCCGACGGCGCGTACGACAGTCCAGGTGCCGGCTGCCTTCGGGTAGGAGGCTTGCCTCGCGGTGATGCGTTCCTCGCTGGCAGGACCGCCGAGGTGCGCGCGCACCCGGTTGTCGGTCAGCAGTTCGCGTACGAGGGAGCCGTCTTCGTACGCGACCGGGCGGAGCAAAAGGCGGTCGGTGCGCAGCTCGGCGGGCCAAACGCGGCCCAGGGCGACGTCCACGGAGTCCATGGGGTCAGCCTGCCAGCTGGCGGCTCGACGGGAAGCCGTCTTCCCGCCGGACAGAGCGCAGCCGGGCATCCGTGCCGTGTGGTCGTTGGCCGAGGACGTGTATCGCCTGGGTTGATCAGGACGCGGGCTGGGGGTCGATGTAGTCGATGCCCTGGGCGTCGCCGATCCGCATGGCCAGCGAGCGGGCGGCGGCTTGTGGGTGGTGGGCGACCCAGGCGCACACGGAGGGCGGCAAGTCCGCACTGCTTTCGGGAGTGTCGGGCAGGGTGGCGTGGCAGACGGTCCACCCCTCGTCGTAGGAGCCGTCGGGGCGTTGGCCCAGAAGTTCGCGACGCCGGGCAGCGCTGAGCCCTTTGAGGTTGCCGGGCCGGCCGATGCACGTGTCGCACTTGCGGCTCATGACCCGCACGCGGCCGGTTTCCGGGTCGAAGACGGACGGGGCCTGCGGGGTGGTGTCGTCCAGGGTCGCTTCGTGAGCGGGCGCGGGTGTGGACCGGGGGGCGTGGTTGGCCGGGTTCTCGCAGTACTCACGCAGTGTGACCAGACCCTCGGGCATCGTCTTCTCCTCGTCCAGCGGGGATTAGATCCTGTCAGGTCGTGGAGAGCGTGGTCTGTACTGGTTCCTGGGGACTGAAGGGACTGAAGAATCTCGATAGCGCGACCGCTCGGTGTGCCGTCTCCGTCGTCTGGCTGGCCTGACGTCGAGCACCAGCAGGTCCGGCTGTCTGTGCCGTATCCCCTCCACCGCCGCCCGCCCGTCACCCACAACGGTGACCGCGTGGTAGCCACGCCCCGATCGGCCCCTCCGAATCCGGGCCGGCGCTCCTGTGATCCCGGCCGGCGGGCAGCTGCTGGTGAGCGGTCAGGGGCGGGGGTAGACGCCGCAGGACGTCACCGGCTTGCCGTTTGCGTCGTCGAGGCAGAAGCCGGCGTAGGAGCCGCCGCCGAGGACATCGGCGGGGAGGGTGACGGGTACCGAGGTGACCGTGTTGCAGTGGGTGCTGCTGCTTCTGGCACCGAGCGGGTTGGCGTAGTTGTCGAACACGCTGGCCCACATGCGGCGGCAGCCGACGGACTTCAGCGTTCCTTTGAAGGCCGCGGAGCGGTTGTACCAGGTCAGGGTGCCGGAGATGTAACTGCCGGTGCCGTCGGCCACGTAGACCCGGCTGGTGGGGTAGACGGCGGCCGCGGACGGAGTCGCCGCGACGGCCGGCGCTGTCAGTGCCGCGGACATGGCCAGGCCCGCTGCGGTGAAGAGGGTGAGAGCAGATCGGCGCAACACGTCGTGGTTCTCCTCTGGTTCGGGTGTGCGGGCTGACGCCAAGAGGCTGGTGCAGCCGTTGCCGTCAATCCTGACGGAGTGTGGCGTCCGCGGACAGTCTGCCGCTACCCCCGCTGGCAGTGGTGGACCCACGCGCCCGGCGGTCGCGGGCGGGGAGACGCCGGGGCGGACGCGGCTGTCCGGGGCGGTGGAGGCGGGCAGGCGCCTCGCGAGGGAAGACTTGGAGGCACCCATGCCGGATCCCGAAGAGACCGAGGCGGGCGTGGCAGCCGAGGGCGGCGGTGCGGCCGAACGGACGGATCCCCCCTACCGGGCGGAGGCCGTGGACTCCGGCGGGCAGTGGCACCTGACGCGGTAGATGTCAAAGCAAATGAGACGTTGGTGAAGCTATGAAGCCTGTGGTTCGGGTTCCTTGCGCTTGGCGGGGTCGTTGATCCATGCCTGCTCGGGAATTTTGGGTGGTTGGGGGCGCCGGCTGAAGCGTTCGGGGTGGGTTGCGTAGGCTTCGGCGAGGGTCACGGCGCGTTGGTCGCGCACGATGTCGGCGGTGCCGAAGTGCACGCTGGCAGCTGTATGGAGTCCGATGCCCGAGTGCCGATGATCGTGGTTGTAGTACGTGATGAACGCGTCGAACCACTCGCGGGCATGCGGGAGGGAGCCGAACCGGTCGGGATAGTCCGGCGAGTACTTGATCGTTTTGAAGCTCGCCTCGATGTACGGATTATCGTTGGAGACCTTGGGGCGCGAGTGTGACCTGGTCACTCCGAGGTCGATGAGCAGTTGGGAGACCTTCTTCGAGGTCATCGAGGTGCCGCGGTCGGCGTGTACGGTCTCGGGCACGATGCCGCCCCGCTCGATGGTCTCGCAGATCAACTCTTCGGCCCGTGTTGCCGATTCGGCCCGCTCCACGGTCCAGCCGCAGATGTAGCGGCTGTAGATGTCGATGATGACGTAGGCGTGATACCACTCACCCTTGTTCGGCCCCTGAACCTTGGTGATGTCCCAGGTCAGTACCTGGCACGGCGCGGTGGCCACCAGTTCGGGCACGGTCTTGGCCGGGTGGGTGGCCTGGCGGCGGCGCTCGCCGGTCTGCCCTGCGGCCGCCAGGATCCGGTACATCGTGCGGATGGAGCAGTGGTAGCGGCCCTCGTCCAGCTCGCGGGCCCAGATCTGGGCGGGCGGCAGTTCGGCGTAGGCGGGGCTGTTCATCAGCGTCAGTACCCGCATCCGTTCTTCGCCCGACAGGGCCGAGGGCGACGCGGGCCGGGGCTGCTTCGGCTTCGGCCCGGCGGGATGGAGGTAGCGGTGGTGGGTGGCGCGGGAGCGGTCGGTTATCCGGCAGGCCGTCACGATCCCGACGTGCTCCCTCAGCTCCTCGGCCAGGGCGCCGAGACGCGGCTCCACGAGGTGTTTCAGTCCGATTTCTCGGAGATCATCTCGAAGAGCCGAATGCCTTTTCCCAGCACTTCCAGCGCCGCGTCCCGCTTCTCCACCTCCCGGCTCAGCCGCTCCACCTGGCGCCGCAGTGTGTCGTTCTCCGCCTGAAGGGGCGACTTCTTCGGGCGGGCCGGGCTCGTGCGGCGATCCACCAGGTTCTCCAGAGCGCCGGCGTCACGCGCGGCCCGCCACTCCGTGAGGTGGGAGTCGTACAGGCGCTCGCGGCGCAGGACCGCACCCTTCTCGCCCCGGGGCGCGGCGTCGTACTCAGCGACGATCCCCAGCTTGTACTCGGGAGAGAAGGAACGGCGCTTCGGCCGGGGAGCCGGGTCCATCGCAGGGGACTTCTTACTGGTCATACGGGTGGTACTCCTGTCCACGCCCTCCAGGCTAACCCGACAAAGCCAGGCGTTTCACCCAAGAGTGACAGGGAGGGGGATCTCCGCTGTGATCTGCCGATAGTCTGCGGGATCGCGGCATTCCAGGGAGGGAGCCGTGCGGCGATCCCGGTCGGGGGCTGGCCGACCAGTTGATGTGGTGCGAGCCGCTGGTTCGAGGAAGTGGCCGTCACCAGCTCGGGGACCGACCAGGTGGCGTTCCGAACGGTGTTCGGCAGCCTGGGGACCCTCCACGTAGAGGGAGGGTGAGCAGCCCGACCTCCGCTCAGTCCTGGGACGACCCCGGGCGGGCCGGACGGCGGGCAAGACCAACGCCCAGCTCATGGGTGCACATGAACTGAGAAACCGGCCCCCTGAGGGAGAGGCGCCGGTGGATACTGCCTGCGTGTCGATGGATTTGAAGAGCGCGCTGGCCGCGCTGGATGCTCACGAGCCGGGCTCCCTTCTCGAACTGCGCGAGACTCAGTGGCTCGACGCGAAAGCCGCTCCGTACGAGCTGGCCAATCCGCGCGCGGTCGAGGAACTCGCCAAGGACGTGGGCGCCTTCGCCAACGGAGGCGGCGGCGTCATCGTCATCGGCATCGCGACCCGTCCGGAGCACGACGAGGAAGTACTCGACCACATCGTCGCAGTCGAGCCCTCAGCGGTGAACCTGGACCAGATCCGCAAGCTGATCCGCGCCCAGATCACGCCGTCCCTGCGCGGAGTCCGGGTCGGCTGGTCCGGCGAAGACGAGCGGGTGGTGTTCATCCACATCCCCGCACAGGCTGTCGACACACTCTTCGTCGTGCCGGCACCGGTCGGGAAGCCCGGATCGGCCCGACCGGACACGGTCGCGGTGCCCGTGCGGGACGGGGACAGCACGCATTGGCTGCTGCGGACCGAGATTCAGCAGCTGCTCTCCGCCGGCGTCCGGGCCTCCGGCATGCCGACGGCTCAGGCACTCGCCGAGCTCGTTCGCGAAGCCGTGGCCGGGACCGAACCGACCGCGCTACGGATCGGACAGGGCCTCCCGGACCGGGAGCGGGAGCTGCGCGACGCGCACCGGCAACTCGCCGAGGCCGGACTCGGCCAGCCAGCCGGAGAGGCATGGGCCCACGGGCCAGCCGCCATGCAGGACCTGCACCATGTCCGCGACGGCGAACCGGGGTGGCTCCTGTGCCTGGTCCCCGGTCGCCCGCCGGTCGCGGTCGCCGCGCCCGTCTGGCAGGCGATCATCGAAGCCGGCCACGGCGCCGCGGGCCAGGACCCGCTCGCGGCCGTGGGCTACCCCGTCGCACCCGCAGCCGACAGCCAGCCGTGGGTGATCCCGGCCGACGCGCACAGCGTGGACCTCGACAGCGGATCTTGGGGTGCGGGCCGCTTGACGCGGCCGGAGAACGGCGCGTGGCGATGGCAGCCGCTCCCCCGGTTCAGCCTCCATCAGGGCCGGTCGGCGACGAACTGGACCGCCGGCCAGACACCGGCTCTGCGTCTGCGCGCCGTGGTGAATCTCCCCTGGGCCGCTCCGGGCACCCTGGAGATCACCAAACAGCGGCGGCACGAGCTCGAGCAGCAGCTCCAGATCAGCGCGTTGGCCGGTGCGCTGACGATGCTGTCGCAGCGCCGAGGGGCGAATCTGCCAGCCGCGCGGTGGGAGCGTGGGTCGTACGGGAACTCCTCCCGCACCGCCGCCTACACGTGCACGATCAGCAGCCCGGACGGCGCACCAGCTCTGAGCGCCGGCGTCATGCTCACCCTGCCGACGTCGATGGAGTCCACCGTGGTCGCGTGCGCAGAGGTCTTGGTCGAGGATTCCGCGGCCTGGGCTGCGGCTGTCGGCCCCGGCTGGGACACGCAGCTGCAGCTGGAGGAAGCTCAGGCGGCCTTGCTCAGCGCATGGGAGACAGCCGCCGAACTGCTGCCCGGCCTCGTCGACGCCGGGCATCTGCCGTGGTCGGCGCCGCCCACCACCGAGCTCCGGCTCAGCAGCGAACGGCCCGCAACGAACAGCGTCCTGCCCGCACTGGACACCCTCGTCGACCTGGCGCCGTTCGGCACCGGTGACGGCAGTCGGCCCATGATGGCCGTCACGATCACCGGCGACCCCCTCGTCCCCGCTTCCCAGCGCCGACACCTGACGAGGCGGGCCCTGGTGCACATGGCCCGTGAGTTCGGGTACATCGACGCGGAGTTGAACGCACTGCAGTAGGCACACGGGCCGGTCACACCGGAACACGTCGCTCCTGCGACCTCATCTCGGTCTGGCCTGGCACGTGAAGCGCTGGTCCGGGAGAAGGGACTGATTCTGGTCATGTGCGTGGCTCGGTCTGACCGCCCGGGGGACGGCTGCCGCATCGCGTCTACGCTCAGGACCCATGAGCGAACCGACCGTCAACTTCCTCGCCACGTTCGCGGGCGTCGGCCGAGCCCTGTTCAGCAAACTCGACGACGCCCTGGCGTGGTGCGATCGACGGGCCGAGGAGCAGTTTCCCGGCGCCGTCGTGGAGTGGCGGGAGCCGGAAGGCCCGACGAATGTGGGCACAGGTCAGACCGGCCAGCAGTGGCATCGCCAGGAGCCGAAGCCTGGTCAGTCCATCCCGCCGTTGAGCCTGGGAAGTGTGGTGACGATCCCTATCGACGCGGAAGTGTGAGAGCCGGGTCGCCAACCGGGATTCGGATCGGCCGCGTCAGCCGGCCGCTTGCCAGCCCGGACCGTCTACGGCACGGGCTGACCGGTCGTGCTCCTTGCGGGCTGCCTCCAACAGGTTGCGCCAGGACGTCACCGTAGGGCGCCGACGCAGGAGCGCGCGTCGCTCCCGGTCCGTCATCCCTCCCCAAACGCCGTGCTCAATACGCTGATCAAGAGCATGGGCAAGGCACTCCGTGCGCACCGGGCAACCGCTACAGACGGCCTTCGCCCTGTTCTGGGCCGCGCCCTCTACGAACAGCTCTTCCGGATCAGCAGTACGGCATACCGCTCGTTCGCCCCAGCCGTCGTCATCACCCGCGACCACCCCCGACGCCGTCCTCTCCCCGATCCGCCTACGCGATCCCACCCTAGGACGCTGGCAGTTCGGTGACGCTACGCCAATCGGGCAAGGCAGGGAACATCGATATCCAGCAGCCACTCCTACGGGTGAACCCCCGCGATTGGGGGCTACGGTGTCGGCGCAGCACCGGGGGCCGGCCCTCGCGGCACGGTGTCACCCATCGGCCCGGCCTCCCGGCACGACAGGGAGCGGGGCATCACCGGTGAGCTTGCCGATGCGCTGGCGGATCGCCCTGAACATCTCGGCACGGTCCTTCTCCGGGTAGTCGACGCGGTCGTAGCGCAGCTGGAGGACGGCGGTGCGGTCCGGGGACTTCAGCAGGACGAGGCCGAGGCCCTCGCCGGGTGTCAGGTCGCGGTGGCCGCGCAGTTCCAGGGGCAGGCCGTGCTCGGGGTGGGTCAGCGCCTGGACCAGCTCCGCCCGCCGCAGGCCGGTGTCGGAGAAGTGGTCCATCTCCAGGATCCAGAATTCCCCGAGCCGTGCCTCGTGGCCGGTGACGACCTGGGGGACGGCGACCGTGTGCAGGAGACCGAGGCGGCGCAGCAGGCCGCTGGGGAGCCAGGCCGCGGCGCGCCAGGTGGGGTCGTAGGCGATCGGCTGGCGCTCGTCGTCCCACTGCTTCTCGTAGGCGGTCCAGGTATCGCCAGCCAGCCAGCAGGCCTCTGCGCCGTTGCTCTGGATCTGCTGGGCGAAGGCCGACTCGGCCTTCTCGAAGGCGCGGCGGGAGGGACCGGTGATCTGGATGCTGGTGGGCTGTCCAAGCCGGCGGAGCTCGATCCCGCGCTCGGTCCGCGCGCAGATGCGGACGCCGTTGAGTCCGTAGATCTCGTCGCGTCCGGTGCGCATGGGCGCGCGGGTGGGGAGCAGTCCGGCCAGCAGGCTGTCGAGGCTGGCGTTGCTCTCCACGTGCAGCCTGAGGCCGTCCGCAGTGGGCTGCACGTACCGGATGCCGAGGGGGTACTCGAAGAAGTGGCGCTGCGCGTTGAGGATCCAGTAGAGCGTCTCGGACTCCAGCAGGAGCTGTGCCTGCTGGACCGGTGCCGGGATGAGGGGCGCGTCCGGGGGCAGGGCGGCGACGACGTCGCACGCGAGTTGGCGGGGCGCGCCGGTGTAGAGGGCGTACGTGCGGGCACGGCTGCTGATCTGGGAGGCCGACATCGGCACAAGCACCTTTCGCTCGGCTCCGTCGGCCCGCGGAGTGTGAGGAACAGGTACTGGATGCGACATCAAGGTCGGTGGGGTGGAGCTGGTCGAAGCCGTGCTTGTTCGCCTCCGCCTGGAACCCATGGGGCCGAGGTTCGCGTGAGGAGCAGCAGACCGGTGCCGCAGGGCGTCAATGTAGCCGTGGATCTCGACCCGGAGGGGAGCGCCACGCCGTTCGGCGGCTCAGGATGCCGGTTACCGCGGGTCCCGGGCCGGCCAAGGATCGCCCTGCGTGGCGAGTTGCCCGCGGGCGGCGGCCTCTTGCTGAAGCGCAGTCCTCAGATGCCACGACGAGATTGCCGGCAGGAGAATGCCGAGCCGGGCCACCGCCCGCAAAGCCTCGGCCACCTCAGCCAGAGACCCGGCGGCCTTCCGCGACCGTTCCTCGCTTCGATCGCCGCACAGACGTTCCACGATCTCGTCCAGCAGCTCTGCCAGCTCACCCGCTCCCGGATCCTCTGGCACGTCCGCTCCCCACCATTGAGCGACTCTGTCGGGAATCTTGAGTTCCGGGGTCATTTGCCTTGCCGCCACCACAGGGGTCGGGGCAGGCCGCGTGCGTCGAGGTACTGCTGGAATGCCGTGGGTGGGCGGGGCCGGTGGGTGGAGTCGGCGGGCTCTTGGAGGCTCAGCCGTTCGACGTTGATCGCGAGTGCGGTCAGGACGTGCTGGACGTGCGTCTTGGCCAGGCCGCGGTAGCGGCACCGGCGTCCTCGATGGCCGTGTGCGAATTCCTCGATGGTGCCCTCGACCCCGGAGCGCAGTCCGTAGAGCCTGCGCCAGTCGGCATTCTGCTGGTCGGCGCGGTTCTTGGCCTGGAGTTCGTGCAGGCGGCGGGTCGGGAAGTACAGACTGCGAAACGGGCCCGGGGTGCACGCGGTCTGCTCGGGGCAGCGGCCGCACTGGCGGGCGTCGAACCGGACCGTCACCGAGGTCGGCTCTGCCATCGGGAGGTCCTGCCAGTTGCCGCTGACCTGCCCGTTGGGGCAGATGACTTCGTGTTGGTCGAAGTCGATGACGAAGTTCTCCCGGCCGAAGCCGTCCTTGGCCCGGTGCTGCGGTGAGGTGCTGGCGGGAAGCGGCCCGACCAGGGTGACGCGGTGGAGACGGGCGGCGGCGTCCATGCCGGCGACGGAGGTGTAGCCGCCGTCGACCAGGTGCTGCCCGGGCAGCAGGCGAAGCCTCCTGAGGCGGGCATGGATGCCGGGCAGCGCCTGGCTGTCCGCGCTGGAGACAACGGTGGCCACGTCCGTGATGACGTTGACGCGCTCTTCGTCGCAGGTCTCGGTCACATGCGTGAGGTAGCCGGTCCAGCGGGTGTCGCCGCGCCGCGTGAAGCGGACCTCGGTCTCGTAGGGCGACTCGATCCGCACCCGGGAAGGCGGCTGACCGTCGCGCTTGGTGCGCGGCCGGAACCGGCCGCGCCCGTCGAGCAGGAAGTGCTGGACCAGGATCGTTCGGAGCACCTGGGCCTGCACCGGGACGGCGCCGCCGGTAAAGCGGGTGTCGAGTCGCTGCAGCAGTTCGCGGGCGTCGGTGCCCACCTGCTCGAGCCGGGCGACGGGGTGGCTGGGCTGGGAGCACAGGCGCACCTGCCGACCGTAGCGTTCGGCCCACTCGGCGGTGACCAGTTCATCGAGCAGTTCCGGCGCGTCACGGGCCACGTTCTCCAGGACGGCGCGGACCGCCTCGGTCACCAGCTCCAGGCGGGTCAGCTCCCGTGCGGCGGACAGGACGTAGGTGGAGTCGGTGCGCTGCTTGCCGCGCCCTTTGAGCAGGCCGGCCTGCCGGATCCGGGTGAGCGCGAGGCCCAGCAGCCGGTCGGCGCGGTCGCCTTCGGCGAGCCGGTCGCGGAAGTCGGACAGGACGCTGTGATGGAATCCGGGGTCTTCCAGTTCCAGGCCGAGGGCGTATTTGAAGTCGATGCGGCAGCGCACCGCCTCGGCGGCCTGGCGGTCGGACAGGTTCATCGCGTACTGCAGCACGCAGACGGTGGCCAGTTGTGCGGGCGAGAGCCCGGGGCGGCCGTCACGGGAGTACCAGGCGGTGAAGTCCTCGTCGTTCCATAAGCCGTCGAGGCGGTCGCGGATCCACATCGCGGTGGTGCCGTGAGGGTTGCTGGCTCGGGCGACCCGCATAGTCAACAGCGGTATCTCGGCTCCGGAGTGAGAACGCAGGGACATGTCAGGCTCCTGGGGAACGTGGGCGGAACGTTCCAACGAGCCTGACGCAACGTCACGATCGTTTACTGCCCGTCCTCAAGATTCCCGACAGAGTCCCTCAAAGGGTTCGAAGAGCGGGCGGTCTCCCGGCTGGCCGCCCAGCACGAGGAGATCCTGCGGCTACGCGAACAGGCCGCCACCGGCGGCAATGTGCGGCAGTTGCCCGACGCCGGCAGCCGGACGGCCCCGCTCGGCTCGTGCAGTTGACCACCCGTGAGTTTGTCACCGATCTCCAGCCGGTTCGCGCGCCCCACATCCATTGATCAGCGCATCCCGGAGAGAGCGAAACCGCAGATTCACCCGTATGAGTGAAGATCGGACATCGCCGGAGAAGGAACTTCCCGACGGGGCGGGGAGGTTCGGCCACCGGCAGCCGAGCCCTCCCGCACCCGGATCAGGCTCGTCGATCCGGGCGCGGGGAGGGCTCAGGCGGCACCGGGAACAGCGGCCAGGCTGCCCGCCCACTCCAGGGCGGCCATGACGTGCTCGGGCAACAGCCCGGCGTACGGGTCGGGTTCGATCAGCAGGGTCGGCGTCCCGGCGGCGGTGCGCTCGGCGGCCCACCGGTGGTCGAGGCCGGTGAAGTCGTCGTCGATCCACACCGCCGGGCGGCCGACGAGCCACTGTTCGACGAAGTCGCGCTTCCACAGATAGCCGTCGGGGTGGCTGGTGGTGATCGGCAGCCGGGGGAGCTCGAGATGCCCGAACTCCGGCAGTTTCAGCAGCGGCCCTATGAGGCTGGTGGCCTCGTCGCGCCAGCTGGTGCACCACATCGGCCGGACCAGGCCGGTGGCCAGCGCGTCGCGGATCAGCGGCCCGTGGGCGGGGTTGAGCCAGACCTGGATCGGGTCGGGGTATTCCGCCAGGTGGACCCGGTGGCGGGTGTGGGTGGGCGGGGTGGACTTGTCCTCGGCCGGGAACGGGACGAGCACGCCGTCTATGTCCAGCAGCAGGAACGGGGTCTGGTGCATCGGTGCCTCCCAGGGTGTGGGGTCAGGGCTTCCGTGCGGTGACCAGCAAGGTGGCGGGCCGGGGCGCGTCGTCGGACACGCGCAGTTCCTGGATGTCGGTGACCAGCAGGCCGGCCCGGTTCAGCAGCCGTGTCCAGGCCCCGGGTGACACGTCCCACCACCGGAGGTCGGTGGTGCCGCCGTCGGGCAGCGTGATCTGTTCGCGGGTACGCGGGTTGAGCGGGATCACCCCGGACCGGCCGGGGTGCGGGACGCTGAAGACCAGCAGTCCCCGGCGGGCCAGGCGGCGGGAGCACGTCCCGAGCAGCCGGGTGGGCTCGTTGGTGCCGATCGCGCCGAAGACGGAGATGACCGCGTCGAGGCGGCCGGTGTCCCGGCGCAGGTGGGCGATCGCTCCGGCGCGGACGAACTCCGCCCCGGTGTGGGCGTAGTGGGCGACCGCCCGCTGGACCTGCCCGGCGGAGCGGTCGACGCCGACGGCCAGGGCGCCGCAGGCCGCCAGGTGGGCGGTGTTGTGCCCGGCGCCGCAGCCCAGTTCCACGACCTTCCTCCCGGTCAGGTCGCCGCCCAGGACCTCGACGCCGGGGCCGGTGCCCGGCCGCTGGGTCCATTCCATCCGCGGCGGCGGGTCCAGCGGACCGGGCGGGCCGTCGGCCAGCCGGGCGGCGGCGTGGGCGTCCCAGAGGTCCATCTCACGGCTCCAGGAGCTTGACGGCGGTGTTCAGGTGGCAGCGGACGACCTTGATGTAGGCGTCGTCCTGGGCGGGGTCGTTGATCCAGCGCAGGGCCTGCTCCATGAACCACTCGACCGCCCACACCCGGTGCCAGCCCAAAGCCCACGCCTCGGCGGCCAGCCCGCCGCGTTCGGCCAGCGCCGCGCGAGGACCGCCGGCGGTGACGTACGCGCCGATGAGCCCGCGGAGCCGCGCGGGGTCGGCGTCCTCGACGGTCCCGTGCCAGGAGGCCAGGTCAAGCAGGCCGGGGCCGGTGAACGTGCGGGCGAAGTCCAGCAGCCGCCGGCCGCTGTTGCCCAGGTGCAGGCTGGTGGGGTGGAACTCGGAGTGCACCCACCCCCACGGGGCGGTGCCCGCGCCCTCGGCGCGCTTGGCCGCAACGACGTCCAGGGCGTCGAGCATCGCGGCGATGTCCCCGGTTCCACCGGTCCACCGGCCGCCTTCCCGCAGGCGGCGCAGGTGTCCGCGCGCCAGGGCGGGCAGCGCGGCCAGGGCGTCGGCGTCGAGCACCGGCAGCAGCGGGCTGACCGGTGCGGCGTGCAGGACGACGGCGGCGGCGGCGCCGTCGGCGTCACCGGCCTCGCGGACCGGTTCGCCGAGGTCTTCGACGACCATGCCCATCACGCCGTCGCGGACGCGGCCGCCCAGGACCCGGGGCACCGGGATCCCGGCCCGGTGGGCGGCGCGCAGGATCTGCTCCTCGCCGGTGAACGGGGCGGCGGCGAACTTGTAGATGGCGGTGGTGCCGTCGGCGAAGGTCAGGCGTTCGACGCCGGACAGCGACCAGACCCGCACCTCGGTGCGGGTGGGCACCGGCAGGCCGGAGCCGGACCGGATGTCGGTCAGGATGTCGGTGACGAGCTGCTGGTCCACGGGCGGGCTCCGAACTGGCGTGACGGGAAGGGTGGTCGGGGGTGGTTCCGGGGCGGCGACGCCGCCCCGGAACCCAAGGGTCAACGCGCCGGTCGGGCCGCAGTCACGCGGTGGGACTCGACCTCCGCGATCCAGGAGGCCTTCATCCCGGCCAGTTCCCGGCCGAAGACGGGCATGAACGTCCCGTACGGGGCGACGACGCCGCCGGTCTGGGAGGGCTTGGACTGGCAGCCGTGCACCAGCCGGCCGCCCAGCGCGGTGTGGGCCTTGATGCCCTCGATCCGGCGGTGCTCGTTGAACCAGCCGCCGTGGTAGACCTCGTCGAGCATCTGCCCCTCCTGCTCGGAGAGGTCGAAGACGACGCCGGTGGCGGACGGGAAGAACCAGCACGGGCCGATGTTGGAGATGTGGCCGTCGAGTTCGACCTTGTTCAGCGCCATGAACACCGCCGCCTGGCGAAGCATCTTCAGGTGGTCGGCGGTGACGCCGGGCAGGCCCAGGGTGGCCAGGTGCTCGTCGCGGAACAGGTAGGCGTACACCTGATAGGCGACGGCCAGGACCTGCCCGCCGTCGGTGGTGCTGCGGGCGTGGGCCTTGATGAAGTCGAGCGCGAGCTGTTCGAGGGTGTTCTCCTCGGTCTCCTGGACGTCCAGCAGGCCGTCCTTGACCGTGTCCCAGTCGATGATCAGCCAGGAGCTGGTCTCGAACCGGAAGAAGTACTCCTCCGGGTCGACGGTGACGCGGTTGCCGTCCACGGTGATGCCGGGCAGCCGGTTCCAGCGCGGGTCGAACTCCTCGGGCAGCTCGGCCGTGATCGTCTTCGGTGCGACGGTGGTGGTCACTGGTTCTCCGATCCGGTTCGGGCACCGTGGCAGCGGTGCCGATGGTCGTGGAGCGCCGTCCCGGACGGGGGGAACTCTTCTCGTCCGGGGCGGCACACCACCACCGTGACGCCTCGGACCGCGTCGCATCCGCAGCCGGGTTACGGACCCGCAGCCCGGCTGCGGGTCGGGTGGGATCCCCGGTGTCACCCGCGCTCCGGAAAGGGCCTTCGACCTGCCCGGACGCACGGACGATCACATGCGGAAGCCGGAGCAGATTTCCTCCAGGAAAGAAACCTGCTCCGGCTTGACGCAGGCTCAGGCGGCGCTTCCGGCCGCCACCAGCGTCTTGGTGTCGATCACGTGCTCGCCCAGGCTGCGGGTGTCCGCGGTCTTGTGCGAGCGCAGACCGCGGTGCACGTCACCGACCCTGCGGACGATCTCGCGGTGCCGGATCTGCGTGGCCAGGTCCAAGGCGGCGTGTCCGTCCGCGCAGGCCTGTTCGACGTGCCCGGCCCCGGCATGGGCCTCGGCGCGAGAGGTGTAGGCGGTGCAGCGGTGCCGCAGCATCTGCGGCGACAGCTTGTCGATCGCCCGGTCCAGTGCGGGCAGCGCTTCGGCGTGACGGCCGAGCCGGACCAGGTCGCTGCCCTCGTACGCGTTGGCCTTGGACAGGTCGAACCAGGCGATACCGCCCCAACGTTCGTCGTCCAGCGGGCCGGTCAGCAGGGTGCGGGCCTGTTCGATCGAGAACCGGAAGCCGTGGTCGTCGCCGGTGGAGGAGTACATCTCGGAGGCCACCGCGTTCGTCCACGCGCGCATCCGCGCCGACGCCCCACGCTCGGCGGCGTCCACCGCCGCCAGCGCGTACTCCAGCCCGCCGGCCGGGTCACCGCCGTACGAGGTGCGAAACGCCCGGCCGCCCAGCAGCAGCGCGCACAGCTCCGGGCTGTCGATCTCCCGGGCGATCCGGTAGCCCAGTTCGGTGTAGGCGTCGGCCTGATCCTGTTCGCCCAGATCCAGCGACAGCAGGATCGCCGCCAGCGCGGCCATCTCCGCCATGTGCGCCAGCAGGGAGTCCCGCAGCTGGGCGGACTGGTCTTTGGGCCGCAGGGACAGCACCAGTTCAAGCTGGCCGTGCGCGACGGGGACGAGGCTGGAGGCGGGGAACGACTTGTAGGAACGACGGTATCCCGCGCCGATCGAACGGAGTTCGTCCACGGTGGCCTGGTCGACACTGCCGCCCGAAGGGCGGCTGACCTGGGCGCGGGCGTCAGGGGAAAGGCCGGCGATGGCGGCGGTCATGCCCGCCAGCGAGCCGAGGGTGAAGGTGCGTCGGAGCATGGCGTCTGAACTTTCCGCATCGGGCGACGGCGCGCGGGGCAACGGCAGGAACGACGTTTGCAGTCTTACGCCCTGTGCTATCACAGGTTCGGTGCCGTAACGGACGTCGAACGCCAGAAGGTGCTCCATGCTCAGATCCAGCACCTGGGCGATCTTCTCCGCCAGCCGCACGCTGTCCAGGGGAAGAACCCCCCGGATCACCTGCCCGACCCACGACTCCGATCGCCCGATTTGGGCCGCGAGTTCGTGCTGTAGCAGGCCCTTGCGCTTGCGACCCGCTTCGATGCGACTGCCTATGGTCTTGTCGATTTCTATCACTGGACACGCCCCGAAGTCCGTGATCACATCACTACAGGGCGCAACCGTACTCGCCGAACACCCTTGATTGGCAGAGCAATCGGGCATTGATGCCACAAACGAGGGATCGGATCAGGACACCGGCCGACGTGGTGCGGAGCGCCTTGCCGGGCGCGACCGTTCGGCATGTCGCGGACCGCAGCAGGAATGGGGCCTCCGGGTGGGAAGGAGCCTGACTCCCGCCCGGACCTTCAGGTCGACGACGGGGGTCCCGCGATGAAGGCTGGCAGCCGCCGCCTTGGGCATGCCGCCGTATAGTCGGCTCAGCAGTACCGAGCTCAACTGTCGGCTGCCGGACCACAGATCACGCCACCAGACGATGTGACCTCTGCCATATCTCGGTCGAGAATATGGGACACGATGACTCACCGCGGCGCGACACGCACCCGAGGCTCGGCCCTCGCATAAAGCGACACGACCTGCGTGGGACACGGCAAGTGCAACGACAACGGCCGCGACCTTCGATGCCCAGGGGACCAGGATCGGCTTGCCCACGGAGTGGTCCAGCACGTTGGTCACGCTGATGAGGTCCGGGCCGCCAGCGGGGTCTTCGTAGTAGCGGCCCTGGTCGGTGGCGATGGCCTGCCGGGGATCGGTCACGGGGTGCCGCCTGTTCCTGCCGCGCGATCGGCGGGCAGGTGGGGGCAGGGGGCCGGCCTCGCCGGAATGCCGGGGGCGGCCACGGTCCGTAAGGTCACGTGGAGGGTCCTTATCGGTGGTCGGTGGTGGCCGATCCGGGGTTTGCCCTCCCCTTCTCGACATGAACTAATTTACCAGACTTGAGGGCGTGGATCAAGTCCCACCGGCCTTTTCCCGGACCGATTTCACGGGCCCGGGGGTGCCGCCCGCCCGCCTCCTGCGGGGGGAGGCGGGTTGGACGGCGTCGCAGGGGGCCTACTCGATGCCGGCGGCGGCGCCCCCGGCGAAGGACAGGACGGCGGATGTCGCGCGCGGGTCGCCCTCGGCGACCGCCAGCACCTGCCGGATGGCCGCCCCGGCTCCCGCGCCTTGCCGGGAGCCCGCCTCCAGCGCTCGGCCCACGACGGCCCGCATGTGCTCGCGTACGAGCACCTTGCGCTCGGTCCCCTCGATGTCGGCCGCGGTGGCCGGACCCCGGCGGAACGTCCTGTTGGCCTTCGAGGTGACGTCGAGCACCGTCACCGCGTCCGGGGGGCCGCCCACCAGGCGGTCGAGGTCCGGGACGCCGTCCCCTCGCCGCAGGAGCTGCGGGCACTCGTCGCAGACGTACAGGAGGAGCATCGCCGAGAGGTCCAGGATCCCGTCGGGGTAGCTGCGTTCCAGCGCCATGACGATGTCCAGGGCCTCGGCGGTGAAGGACTTGCCGGCCGTCGCCTTCACGTACGCGGTCGTCGTCCGGAGCATCAGCTCCCAGAAGGCGGGGGTGCCGTGCGGGGGGAGGGCGTTGTCGGCGGCGGCCCCGAACGGGGAGGTCATCGACGGCTCCCGGCGGTTGCGCGGTGCTGGGTGAGATGCCGCTTACGGTGGCCGTCGACGTCCGTCTTGGCGGTACCCCGGTAGGTGAAATCCCCTTCCGAGCAGATGGATTCGAAGTACGCGCGCCCGGGACATCCGGGGGTCAGGGGGTTGCCGCTGGTCGTGTAGCGGTGGTCCGGGGGGACAGACCGTGTTGGTCTCGTCGGCGTGATGGGTGCGCAGGGGAGCGCTGTGGCGGGGCATCGGAAGCCCTTTCTGACGGTGGTGAGACCGCGTTCGTGGAACGGTCGGCCGCGATGGCGGGGTGGTTGGTCAGCCGGCTGCGGGGATGCGGGCCTTCGGCCGCGCGGGGGTGGTCGCAGCGATCTCGGCGTAGGTGCTGTCGAAGGACGGGCGGGCCTTGGCCTGCGGCAGGAAGGGGCCGACGGCAAGAAAGTGCTCGACAGCCGGGTAGGAGGCACCGACACTGCGGAGGCACACGCGGCGGATGCCGTGCTCGTCGGTCTCCGCTTCACCGCCGTATGCCGCGGCGAGATCGGGCACGGCGTCCTCGATGACGGGCCGGGATCCGACGTGCAGCGGTCGGACGCTGCGCCAGGCGTGCCCCTTGGTGGCGGGGTCGCCGTTCTTGGCGTGGAAGATCCGCCGAACCTCGTAGATGCTCCAGGGCTGGCGGGCGAGCCGCTCTTCATGGGCCGCGAGGATGTCGTGGAGGCCGGCGTCACGGAGGACCTGGTAGGCGGCCCGGGAGCCGAAGAGCTTGGCCTTGCGGTTGAGGGTCAGCGCGCTGCGTTCGATGAGCAGGGCGCGCAGCGCCGCCTCCGGTTCGGCCCGCCAGCCCTCGATGAGGGACGCACGGCCGGACTGACTGCCCTGGAAGGGACAAAAGCTGCAACAAGATCGGTCGAACTCGCGGCCGAAGGATTCGCGGAGGAAGTCGGATGCCGTTTTTCGGGTCCAGCCCCAGCGGATGAGCGGGAAGTCGGGGACGCGGGGCGCTCTGCTGAGGTCGAGATCCCGCTCGGCCCGACCGGTCTCGTCGCCGTGATAGCCGATGCAGTGGACGAAAGGGGCGTGGCCGACGTTGTCGGCAATCCAGGAGTCGAGGGGGAAATGCTTGATCCAATCCGAGCAGGCACGACGGTTCGCGCTGACCTGGGGGACCGTCCCGGCCTCCAGCATGTTGTCGCCGAGGGTGACGGGGACTTCGGTCACTAGTGCAGCGCGTCGGAAGTTCCTTGCTGGTTGCGGGACGGTAATTGGTCACTGGGCGTGAGGACTATGCGGCCTGGGCGTAGAGCCCGCCATC
>NZ_JBXAWK010000086.1:0-19707 GCF_057291755.1 Kitasatospora sp. UYEF31 | reverse complement strand
TTCTTGTGCTGATCGACAGGGTGCTGACGGTGCGGTTGGCGGCCTGAGGCTGCGGGTGGGGTTTTGGTACGGCCCGGTGGGCCCCTGGGAGGGGGCGTGCCGGGCTTTGCTGTGCTTGGGGTGGGCAACGTATTTCCCTGTTGAAACAGCAGGGTATTCCCGATCGGCCAGACAGCCGGAGGCTAAGAACTGCAGCACATGTTTCACGTTCCCGCAGCTCAGAGGTAAGGCTGTAACCAACGGTTACACCCTTGAGCGCAGCGCGATGGGTGGTGCTGGTGAGACGAATAGGGTGTGAGAAAAGAACCCGATTTCGGCGGAGTTGGGCTTCCTGGTCCGAGCCCACACGCTTGTGTGGGCAGTCTCCGGGGCCTGTGGACAGCGCTGTGGATAGCGCATGCGAGCCCGCTGAATCCCATGATCCTGGAGCGCAGAAATTCCGCTTCAGGCGAACAATGAACGTCCAACGTCTAAATGTTCACTCAAAAGCATGAATTGAGCAGATTTTCGCTTAAATGGCTCACCAAATCGGGCATGAGTCGCTACGTTCGGTAGCGGAAAGACGGCGGCCGCCCGCAGTGAAAGGGCGACCGCCGTGAGGTCAGACCGCTGTTCTAGCAACGGTCGACTGGAAGGAATGGCCGATGCAACCGACCGATCCCTCGGGCACAGGATGCCCGACCGAACTCGAGAGCACCAGCAGTGTGTTCGCCGCGCGACAGGTCTTCACCTTCCGCGCAGGAACGCACCTTGAGACGGTTCTGCTGGACGACGAGATCTGGATCAGCCACGACGACACATGTGGCGCGCTCTCGCTGCGAGACCCCAAGTCGGCGGGGCGCAAGCTCGATGACGACGAAAAAAGGGTCATTCACAGCTCGGTTCTCGCAGGTCAGGGGAATAGGGGGGCATCTGATGCCCCCCTATTCGGGGCTGTTGCTCGCCGACGGGGGAACCCCAACAGGCTGTTCATCAGCGAGTCTGGTTTCTACAAGATGGTCCTCCGCAGTGACAAGCCGGAGGCGAAGGTCTTTCAGCGCTGGGTCACCCACGAGGTGCTCCCGTCGATTCGCAAGACCGGCCGCTACGAGGTCCAGCCCACCACCCCGGGCGCCGACCTCGTGGAGATCCGCCAGGAGATCACCGTCCGGTTGGACCGGATCGAAGCGGCGGTGATAACCCGGCTGAACGGAATCGAAGGCGCAATCGCCCGGATCGAAGACCGCCTCGCGGACATCGAATCCGCCGAGCGGAAGCTCACCGGCCGCTTCACCCGCGTCGAGACCACCCTCAGCCGCAATGAGCCGCGCTTCGTGCGGATCGAGCACGTGCTCGACGGCTTCACTCCCCGCTTCGCGCACCTCGAAGCCGGTGCCGACCGGCACGCCCATGCCTGGGAGGCCATCACCAAGGCGTTCGTGAACCTGGCCGCGCCGCCGATGCCCGCGTCGGTGCCCAGGTCGATGACGGGACCGCGCGTCAACGGGCCGGGCATCGCGCCCGATCGCCTCGACGAGTGTCGGCGGCTGTACCGCGGCGGGTACTCCATCCCGCGTCTGGCGTTCAAGTACGGCGTCACTGAGGAAGTCCTGCGCTGGGCTTTGTAGGCCCCTTCGTCCGTGCGGGCCGATCTGTTCTTCCCCCGTCAACGGGTCGGCTCGTACGGAACCCCGCAGCAGTCAAAGTCCTTAGACCGAACGGGATTTCGGTCCGGTCGGGATCAGGAGCGCGCTGTGCCCGAACTGAACGACGCCGATGCCAAGGCAATCGCCACCGCCGCCGGTGTCGAGACGCGGCTCTTCTTCGACGCCGACGGGCGGCCGATGACGATGATCAACCTTGCGGGGTTGCGCAAGCTGATGACGCGCGCCCCGCTCGGCTGGGACGAAGCCCCCCCCGCCGGTTCCTGGAGATGGGCATGCCCGCGGAGTGGTTCCGGGAGAACTGACCTCACGGAAAAACCGGTGACGACCGTGCCGAAATACGGTCGCCACCGGTTGTTCAGAAGTCGGTTGTTCAGAAGTCGGTTGTTCAGAAGTCGGTTGTTCAGAAGTCGGTTGATCAGGAGTCGGTTGATCAGAGCCGGGATTCCTCGTCCGCCGACTGGACCGGAATCACCGAGCTCTTCACCGGTGTCTTCGGTTTGCCGGTCGCGGAACCATCCGACGATGCGGTGCCGTTCGGAGACATCGACGAAAGGAGCTGCCTGGCCAGTCCCAGACCCGTACCGCCCATAGTCAACGCCTTGCCGAGCATGTCTCCCATGCCGTCGGCGCCGTTGAGCACCACCATGTGCTCGATGTTGCCGAACGCCTCGGCTCCGGCACGGACGATCTCCGGCCAGTTCTCCGCCAACTGTTGGGCGATGACGGCTTCCTGATTCTCCGCCAGGGCGGAGGCGCGCGCCTTGATGGCCTCGGCCTCGGCGAGACCCTTGGCCTTCACCGACTCCGCCTCGGCCAGGCCGCGGGCCTGTGCGGCGTCCGCTTCGGCCTGTCCGCGCAGGCGGAAGGCGTCGGCGTCGGACAGGGCCAGCGTGCGCTGGCGGTAGGCCTCGGCGTCGGCTGGTTTGCGGACGTCTGCTTGCAGTTGCTGCTCGCGGCGTTCGGCTTCAAGCGTCGCGGCCTTCGTCTGCTGCACGATGACCTGCTGGCGCGCGGTGGCCTCAGACAGCGGCCCGGCCTGGGTGGCCTTGGCTGCGGCTTCGTCCCGTTCGGCCTGGTAGCCGGCCTGCAGGATCTCGCTGTTGCGGGTGGCTTCGGCCTTGCGGCCGGCTGCTGCCTGCTCGGCTTCGGTGGCGTCCCGGTCCGCGTTGGCGGCGGCGATGCGGGCGTCCCGCTGTACGGCTGCGGCGTGCGGTGCGGCCAGGTTCTGGATGTAGCCGGTGGCGTCCAGGATCTCCTGGATCTGCAGGCTGTCGATGATTAGCCCGAGCTTCTCCATCTCGGTGCCGCAGGAAGCCCGGGTCTGTTCGGTGAGCCGCTCCCGCTCGCGGATCAGCTCTTCGACGGTCAGCCCGCCGACGATCGAGCGCAGGTGCCCGGCGAAGACGTTGTGCACCCGGTCGGGCATGTGCTTCTGCTGGTCGAGGAAGCGTCGGGCGGCGTTGGCGATCGAGGCCAAGTCGTCGCCGACTTTGAAGATCACGATGCCGCGCAGATGGATCGGGATGCCCTGCTTGGTGACACAGTCCACCGCGAGGTCCGCGGCGTTCAGGTCGAGTGACAGCTTGCGGACTGCTTGGACGCCCGGGATCACGAAGGTGCCGCGACCGGTGACGATCCGGAAACCCATCCCCTCGACGACCCCTTCGGCGCGGTTGCGTGATCCGGAGATCAGCAACGCCTCGTTGGGTTCGGCGACCCGCCACATGAGTTTGAAAATGATGATGATCAGGAGGAGTACAACAAATACTCCGACGATCAAGCCGATAGTCATCGGCCGTCCCCCTAGTGGTACGCCGCAGGGCTGCACCAGATGCGTCCGTGACGTGGCGGCGTGATCGCGATTGTGCCCCCCGTGATGACCTGCGGCCAAGGGGCTTGGCGGATTCGCTACCTGACTGAGGAAAGAAGACGGAAGTCCCTCATCGGAAGGTCAGCCCAAGGCGTCGGCCACGTACACCGTCCTGGGTGGCAGGTGCTCCACAACTACAACAAGCATGCCGTTTTCGAAGACCTCTCCTGGGATCACCGCGTACGCGTAGAAGCCCTCGCTGCCGCCGCGCACGGAGATCATGACCTCGCCCACCAGCCCTGGTGCGATCCGGCCGGTGACTCTGCCGCGAAGTCCCGTCATCTCTGTCATGCGGACATTGTGCAGGGTGGCCCGTACGCCGCTGACTTGGATGTTTCACGTGGAACGCGCCCCACACTCGGAGCGTTCCGTACCCGCCCTGTCTCCTCAGCCCGGGATGTGCCACGCTGTTGCCGTTGTACTTCTGGAACCACGCGGGAGCTCGGGACACCGGGCTGAGAGGGCGCTGACGTCTGCGTCGACCGCATGAACCTGACCGGGTAATGCCGGCGTAGGGAGCTTTTCCAATGACGATCAATCAGCAGAAGTCTGCCCCGGTGCGGCCGCTCAGCATCGGGCCGATCAGTCCCGCGCACCACAAGGGCTACGTCGAGGGTTCGCGCGAGGACATCCGCGTTCCCGTCCGGACCGTGCACCTGTCCGACGACAGTTCGGTGCGGCTGTACGACACTTCCGGCCCGTACACCGACCCGAACTTCACGCCCGACGTGAAGAAGGGCCTGCCGCCGCTGCGCGAGCGGTGGATCGACGAGCGTGC
The DNA here is from genome assembly GCF_057291755.1 of Kitasatospora sp. UYEF31. Classification (NCBI taxonomy): domain Bacteria; kingdom Bacillati; phylum Actinomycetota; class Actinomycetes; order Kitasatosporales; family Streptomycetaceae; genus Kitasatospora; species Kitasatospora sp. UYEF31. The sequence continues at coordinate 15,413 of NZ_JBXAWK010000086.1, read as the reverse complement.
GGACACTGAGCGGTACGACGGCGTGATCGCGGCGCTTACCGCGCCCGACGGCCCGGGCGTGGGAATCCGGCCGCGGCGCGCTGCGAGTGGTCAGACCGTGACCCAACTCGCCTACGCGCGAAGGGGTTTGGTCACCACCGAGATGGAGTTCGTGGCGATCCGTGAGGGTCTTGACCCTGAGATCGTACGTGCGGCTGTTGCCGAAGGCCGGGCGGTCATCCCGGCCAATATCAACCACCCGGAGATCGAGCCGATGATCATCGGCAAGGACTTCCTGGTGAAGATCAACGCCAACATCGGCAACTCCGCCGTGACCTCCTCGATCGAGGAGGAGGTGGAGAAGATGGTGTGGGCGACCCGCTGGGGCGCTGACAACGTGATGGACTTGTCGACCGGCAAGGACATCCACACCACCCGCGAGTGGATCATCCGCAACTCTCCGGTGCCGATCGGTACGGTGCCGCTCTACCAGGCGTTGGAGAAGGTTGACGGGGCACCCGAGGAGCTGACCTGGGAGCTTTACCGCGACACTGTGATCGAGCAGGCCGAACAGGGCGTCGACTACATGACTGTGCACGCGGGGGTGCGCCTCGCGTACGTTCCGATGACCGCCAAGCGCAAGACCGGCATCGTCTCGCGCGGCGGTTCGATCATGGCGGCTTGGTGCCTGGCGCACCATCAGGAGAACTTCCTCTACACGAAGTTCGAGGAACTGACGGAGATCCTCCGGGCGTACGACATCACCTACTCGCTCGGCGACGGCCTGCGTCCCGGGTCGATCCACGACGCCAACGACGAGGCGCAGTTCGCGGAACTCCAGACCCTCGGCGAGCTCGGCCGGATCTCCCGGAGCATGGACGTGCAGGTGATGATCGAAGGCCCCGGGCACGTTCCGATGCACAAGATCAAAGAGAACATCGACCGCCAGCAGGAGATCTGCGACCAGGCGCCGTTCTACACGCTCGGCCCGCTGACCACGGACATCGCGCCCGGCTACGACCACATCACCAGCGCCATCGGCGCGGCGATGATCGGGATGTGGGGCACCGCGATGCTCTGCTACGTCACGCCCAAGGAGCACCTGGGTCTGCCCGACCGCGACGACGTCAAGGCCGGAGTCATCGCGTACAAGATCGCCGCACACGCGGCGGACCTCGCCAAGGGCCACCCGACCGCGCAGCAGTGGGACGACGCCCTGTCCGACGCCAGGTTCGAGTTCCGCTGGCAGGACCAGTTCGACCTGGCCCTCGACCCGGATACCGCGCGGGCGTTCCACGACGCGACGCTGCCGGCCGCCCCGGCGAAGACGGCGCACTTCTGCTCGATGTGCGGTCCGAAATTCTGTTCGATGCGGATCTCGGCTGACATCCGGGTGTACGCCGCCGAGCACGGCCTGGAGACCGCGGAGGCGATCGCGGCGGGTATGAAGGAGAAGTCCGACGAGTTCGCGGCTGCGGGCGGCCGGGTGTACCTGCCGCTGGCCGCTGACTGACGCACTGTCTGAACGGCGCGGTGTGTGAACGGCGCACTGTCTGAACAGCATCGCGCTCATCGTTCTACCCGCAACGGGCTGACCGGTGTACTGAAGATCCCGGTGTATTTCAGAAGCTGAAAACAGCTTCTGAAATACCCGGGAATCTTACTTTTGGGACTATTCGTTGCTGTGCATGGGGAAGCGTGGTTCGTCTTCCCGTGGAGAGCCGCGGAGGCGGTTCCAGATGAACGGGAGGACCCCCCGCTCCAGCACGGCGTCCCGCCAGGCCTGGCGGGTGCGGAGGACCTCCTCGGCCACCACGGCGGGGACGTCGCGGTTGCGGCGGGCCGCCATGAGGACCGCCAGGCCACCGACCGCCGCGACTAGCGCGGCTGCCGCCAGGGCGAACCACCCGACGAGCTGCATCGGGTGCATCGACGTGTCGTTGTGGAAGACCAGCGGGATCACGTAGCCGATGGTCAGGAAGAGCAGGGCGGCGAACCCGGCGACGATGAAGGCCAGTGCGGTGCCCAGGGGGAACCAGCCGGCGCCTTCGGCGGCGTTCGCGGCCTGGAGCTCTAGCGCGGCGGCCAGTTCGGCCGGGCGCTCCGTGGGGAGCAGGTGCTCAGCGCGGTCGTAGGCCTCGTACTCGATCGCGGCGGCGGCGGTGATCGCGGGGGCGGCGGTGAGGAGCGCGGTGCGCAGTTGTTCGGGATTGACGTGCGGGTTGGCGTCGAGGGCGGCGATCGTGTCCTCGCGGTGCAGCGCCGAGTCCACGATCTTCTCGTACTGGCGGCGGTGCTCGTCGGAGTGGAACGGACCTGAACGTGGAGTGGTGAACTCGTCGTACATGAGGGCCCCCCGGAGGCGACCGCGCCCGCAGCGTAGGTACCCGGCACCGATTGTCCCGTATACGGCGGCGGAGAGCGGATACCTCCTGATGATACGAGCAGGTGAGGCCGTACGCAGGTGGCATTTCCCTCTATGTCGGTCATGGTCTGGTCACGTTCGGCGATCCCTTGTGGGTGCAAGGCTTCCACCTGCGGTGGTGCGATGTTTTCGCAGCTCGCGCAGCGGCGTGCGTTAGTGCGCCCCGGTGGGCGGCAGTGCAGTGCGGCACGTCCGAAAGCACTGAGTAGCGCAAGTCAGGCAAGTTCCGACCACACGAAGAGCGGCGTCGTGCACGTCCGGTCGAAGCACACCACCGACTGCACGGTGGTGGGGAACCACCTCAGCCGGCACCCCGAGCTGTCGCTGATCGCGATCGGCCTGGGTACCCGCCTCGTTGCGGTCAAGCGTCGTGCGGCCGAGCTGGGGCTGTCTGCCAACACCTACCTGCGTCAGACCGCGGCGGCTGACGTGGATCATGAGGCCCGCCGGTTCGGCGAGGCCGTTGGTGAACTGGTCCGCTCGTGGGGCGATGCATTCGACACCGTCGACGCGAAGATCGACCCCACACCCGGCCAGATCCGGATGGGGCTGAGGTGAGTGAAAGCGGTGGAGTGTGAGCCCGTGCCGCCGCACTTCTGCACACTCTCGTGCGACTTCCGGTGCTTGGAGCACTCCAACGGCCGCTTCGCCGCTGCCGTATGCGCTCAGTACCTGACCCTCAACGAGCTGGACTTGAGAGTGCCCGGCTTCGAGTGGCGGCGACTGGTCGACTACATCGCTTATGGGCGGTTGTCTGTCTTCGAGGTGCACGCGAGCCTGAAGGAAGGGGGCGGGTAGCCCTCCGTCCGGAGAACGGAGCGGTTACTCGTCGTCCAGGCCGTAGATCATCCCTATCGTGTCCTCGCTGCTGCGGTCCGGGACCGGCTTCGGGGATTTCGGGAGGGGGAGCTGCGTCACCAGGCACCGCCCGCCGAGGTAGATGCCGCCGTCGAGGTTGATGGCATGGCCGTCGGCGTAGACGCGGGGCTCGACGATCGTGGTCGGGTCGGCTCCGGTCTGGTAGGGGATCGGGGTGTGGCCGTGCACGATCACCTGGCCGCCGAGCTGGCCGAGGACGTCGTTCGCAGCCAGCGGGCCGACTTCGCCGCCGAAGGCGCCGCGGCGGGTCAGGTCGCGGAAGAGGATCCACCAGGTGTCGGCGTTCGGCTCGCGCAGGATGTCGGTGATCCGGCCGTCGATCTCCTCGACTGTGTTGCCGTATTCGAGGTACGCGGCGGTGTCCGAGTGCATCAGCAAGTAGTCGTCCACCCGGGCGGCGACCGGCTGGGCGCACAGCCACGCGCTGTGCTCGTCGGTGAGCCGTTCCAGGTCACTGACCCGGCCGCCGTTGCGCAGCCAGATCTCCCGGAAGGTGGTGGGCCCGCCCATCACCGGCACCGCGTGGTCGGGCACGTGGTAGACGCCGAGCAGCAGGATCTCGTGGTTGCCGAGCAGCGTCCGGGCGCTGCCGCCGGTTTCTGCGGCCTCCTCGGACAGGCGCATGGCCAGGTCGATGACGCCGATGCCGTCCGGGCCCCGGTCGGTGAAGTCACCGAGGAACCACAGGCGTGCGTCGCCGCCGGTCCAGCGGTTGTCGTCGCCGATCAGCCCCTGGGCACGCAGGGCGGCCTGGAGCTCGGCCAGGTGGCCGTGCACATCACCCACGACGAACAGCGGCTGGACCTGGGCGGTGGCCTCAAGGTCCGGCGCACCCGGGTTGGCGGTCACGGCGGGTCCTTTCGCTTGCGTCCCCTGCCCCTCGAAGGTCCGGTCCGCGGCGGCCCTGGGCCCGGCGGACGGTCAGGCTCACTGGACGGACCGGGTCGGGTGGTTCGGGTCTGGCGGTTCAGGCCGACTGGGCGTCACGGTGTGTGTCCGGCAGGACCTTCGACCGTACGTTCGGTGACCTGGGTGGTTGTTCGAGTGGTCGGGGACCGGCTCTACTTCCAGCGACCGTATCCTGTGCCGCTCCTCTGCGGAACGGGCCACGCGTGCCGGATCGCCCGTCCGGCCTGATCGGTGGCCGTGTGGTGACGCAGGGTAGTCGTCGGTGATGAGTCAGGCCGAGGTGTCCATCGACAGTCGGACGGGTGTGCTGCGCTGTGCCGGAACACGCCCCGCGTCGCCGACGGCACGGTTCTCGATCATCTCGACCAGTAGGTCCACGGCCTGTGCTCCGACCGCCCCGGGGCGTAGCGCCGGTCTGGTGGTCGGCCCGACGGAACCGCGGAGGCCGTCCGGTGACGGACCGGCGGCCGACTCCCTCGCGGGCTTGTCATCCGTACGCCCGAAGGTCTTCTGACGTTGGGCCCCGGTGTGGATGCTGACCACCGCTGTGCCGCCCTTGGCCAGCTCGGCGGCCATCGGATCGCCGACGGCCGGATCGACCACCACGACCCCGTCAAGGGTCACATTGCCCCACACGTCGTGCCGGGAGCTGGCGGGCAGCACCACAAGTGCGTAACCGTGGTCGAGTGCGGAGGCGGTGGCCGCCTGGACCAGCGGGGCGAACCAGGCCGTGCCGGTGGCGGTGTGCGGCTCGGCCGCTCCGGCGGAAGTGAGGCCGAGCAACCCGGACCTGCCGGTGCGCAGGGTCCGCGCCGCGGCTGATGGGCGGTAGCCGAGCCGGTCGGCGACCTCGCGGACATGGTGACGGGTGCCGTCGGGCAGTCGCCCCTTGCCGTTGAGCGCGTCGGACACGGTGGTGATGGAGACGCCCGCGGCTGCGGCCACGTCTCGGATGCCCACTCGGGCAGGTTGGGACGGAGTGGGCTCGACGCTGGTGCGGGGGGAAGAGATGGCGGTCACCGCTATGACACTAGGCACCCGGATGGCCCTGGGAAGTCGAGATGACATTCCTTTACGAAGAAACGGTTTACCGCATACCTGGCGTGCGGGCCCGGGGACGCAACGGGGTTGACCGGGCTCCTAAAGTTGCGATTGACGGGGGTTCTCCAGGAGACCGGTCCCGCAGGCCGCACAGGTGGTCGAACGTACGAACGTGCACGTGTGAACTTGAAGGAGTGAGAAACGGTGACGGCACAGAACAACCCCGGCCCCAAGCTGCGATCGGCACTGGAGACGGTGCCGGTGTACAAGCCGGGCAAACCGGCGGCCGGGACCGCGGGACCGTCGTTCAAGCTCTCCTCCAACGAGAACCCCTACCCGCCGCTGCCCAGCGTCGCGAAGGCCATCGCCGAGGCCGCGGCCGACGTCAACCGCTACCCGGACATGGCCTGCGTCGAACTGCACGCCGAGATCGCCGCCCGATTCGACGTCCCCGTGGAGCACGTGGCAACCGGCACCGGCTCGGTCGGCGTGCTCCAGCAGCTCGTCCAGGCCACCAGCGGCCCGGGTGACGAGATCATCTACGCGTGGCGGTCCTTCGAGGCCTACCCGATCGTCGTCCAGGTGTCCGGCGCCACCCCCGTACCGGTGCCGTTGACCGAAGGCCACGCGCACGACCTGGACGCGATGCTCGCGGCCGTCACCGACCGCACCCGCATGATCCTGATCTGCAACCCGAACAACCCCACCGGGACCGTCGTGCACCGCGCGGAGCTGGAGCGGTTCCTGGCCGCGGTGCCGTCCGACGTCCTGGTGGTCATCGACGAGGCGTACCGCGAGTTCCTGCGGGACGCGGACGTGCCCGACGGCGTCGAGCTCTACCGGGACCGCCTGAACGTGGCGGTGCTGCGCACCTTCTCCAAGGCGTACGGCCTGGCTGGCCTGCGGGTGGGCTTCGCGATCGCGCACGAGCCGGTGGCCGAGGCGCTGCGCAAGACGGCCGTGCCGTTCGGCGTCAGCCGTATCGCGCAGGACGCGGCCGTCGCGTCGCTGCGGGCCGAGGGCGAACTCATGGACCGCGTCGAGACGTTGGTCGTCGAGCGGGCCCGCCTGGTCGCGGCACTGCGCTCCTACGGACTCGAAGTCCCGGACACCGAAGCCAACTTCGTGTGGCTGCCGTTGGGTGAACGGACGTCGGAGTTCGCTGCTGCCGCCGGTGCGGCGGGGGTGACCGTACGGCCGTTCGCGGGCGAAGGCGTGCGCGTGACGATCGGCGAGGTCGAGGCGAACGACATCTTCCTGAAGGTGGCTTCGCAGTTCTGACAGCGGTGAGAGACCACTGCCGACCGGGCCGGGGCGGGGCCGGTCGGCAGTGGTCTGTGTGCGGCACTGGTCTGTGTGCGCACACCCCTGGGTGGCCCCTGGGGCCCGCACGAGCCCTCACAACACAGCACGCCCGGGACCGCGTCCATCCGCGGTCCCGGGCGTCTTGTGCTCAAGCTCAGCGCTTCATCGCGCTCTTGATCTTGTTGATGGCCGCGTTCGCCTTCAGTCGGGCTTCCTCAGCGAGGTCCTTGGCCTTCGCGGCGGCCGCGTCGGCCTCGCTCTTCGCCTGGAGGTCCTTGTCTTCGGTCACCTCGCCGGTCTTCTCCTCGGCCGTGGCCGTGGGGTCTTCGACGGCGTTGCTGGTGCGGTCACCGTTGCCCATGCTGGGTCCCTTCGTCGTGCCGGCCGGGTTCGGCCTTGCCCCGAGGGTACGGGGGCCTGTTGTATCCCTGACTCCATAGTGGGAGCTAAAGCCGCATAAGGCGTGTACGACATGAAAATTGGGCAAAGTGCACGCAAATGGCCGGACTGTGCTCCAGTGGGGCCTCGCTCAGTACCCTGCGGCACCCCCGCGAACAGGTCCGCGACCCCCCTTGTAGAGTTTGTGAACGGATGCACAAGCTCGACCTTGTGAATGAATGCACAAAGTTTGGGCCGTTCCGTCGGCCCTGCACCGCCGATCGCCTGTGCGGAGGTAAACCGCCGTGGACAGCACACTCGCGCTTGACCAACTGGACATTTCCCGCTGGCAGTTCGGCATTACGACCGTCTACCACTTCCTCTTCATCCCGCTCACCATGGGGCTCTCGGTCCTGGTGGCGTGTCTGCAGACGGCCTGGTTGCGCACAGGTAAGGAGCACTACCTCAGGGCCACCAAATTCTGGGGCAAGCTCTTCCTGATCAACTTCGCGATGGGTCTGGTCACCGGCATCGTGCAGGAGTTCCAGTTCGGGATGAACTGGTCGGATTACTCACGCTTCGTCGGTGACGTCTTCGGCGCACCACTGGCCATCGAGGCGCTGCTCGCGTTCTTCATGGAGTCGACGTTCCTCGGTCTGTGGATCTTCGGCTGGGACAAGCTGCCGAAGAAGATCCACCTGGCGACGATCTGGATCGCCGCGATCGGCACGTTCCTCTCCGCGTACTTCATCCTGGCCGCCAACTCCTGGATGCAGCACCCGGTCGGCTACAAGCTCAACCCGGAGACCGGCCGCGCCGAGCTCACCGACTTCATCGCGGTGATCACCAACAACACCGCGGTCGCCGCCTTCCTGCACATCATCCCCGCGGCCTTCCTGACCGCCGGCGCGTTCATCATCGGCATCAGCTGCTGGCACCTGCGCAAGGGCAGCAACATCGAGGTCTTCAAGCCGTGCCTGCGGCTCGGCCTGTGGGTGGCGGTGTTCTCCGGTGCCGGTCTGGCCATCACCGGTGACATGCAGGGCAAGCTGATGTACGAGCAGCAGCCGATGAAGATGGCCAGTGCCGAAGCGCTGTGGGAGACCTCAAAACCCGCGCCCTTCTCGGTCTTCAGCTACGGCGACGTCAACAAGGGCCACAACAAGGTCGCCATCGAGGTGCCCGGCGCGCTGTCGTTCCTCGCCAAGAGCGACCTCAACGCCGAACTTCCGGGCATCAACGACCTCCAGCACCAGATGGAGGCCAAGTACGGCCCGGGCGACTACCGGCCGAACATCTTCGTCACCTACTGGGGCTTCCGGCTGATGATCGGCGTGGGCATGACGTCCGCCGCCATCGCGCTGCTCGGCCTGTGGCTGACCCGCAAGAAGGCCCTGGAGAGGAAGGGCTGGCCCACCAACAAGTGGATCTGGCGGGCTGCGATCTGGACCATGGCCTTCCCGATCGCCGGGAACTCCTTCGGTTGGATCTTCACCGAGATGGGCCGTCAGCCCTGGGTGGTCTTCGGCGTGATGCAGACCGAGGACGCGGTGTCGCCCGGTGTCTCCATGGCCGAAGTCGTGACCTCGCTGACCGTGTTCACCCTCCTGTACGGAGTGCTCGCGGTCGTCGAGTTCGGGCTCCTGCGCCGCTATGTGCAGGCCGGGCCCGAGCCGGTCAAGCCCGTGAAGCCGCCCAAGCCCGACGGCGACAGTCCCGACGGCGACAAGCCCGAGCCGGACGACGACGCCCCGCTCGCCTTCGCGTACTAGATCCCAGTTCACAGAAAGGCGGGACGGTCATGGAACTCACCACGGTCTGGTTCATCCTCATCGCGGTCCTGTGGACCGGGTACTTCTTCCTCGAAGGTTTCGACTTCGGCGTCGGCATCCTCACCAAGGTCATCCCGCAGAAGGGCAACGAGACCGAGCGGCGTGTCCTGATCAACACCATCGGGCCGGTCTGGGACGGTAACGAGGTATGGATGATCACTGCGGCAGGCGCGATGTTCGCTGCCTTCCCGGAGTGGTACGCCACCTTGTTCAGCGGGTTCTACCTGCTGCTCCTGCTCATCCTGGTGTCGCTGATCCTGCGCGCGGTCGCGTTCGAGTACCGCGTGAAGAAGGACAGCGTGCGGTGGAAGCGCAACTGGGAGCATGCGATCTTCTGGGGGTCGCTGACCCCGGCGTTCCTCTGGGGTCTGGTCTTCGCGAACCTCGTCCGCGGTGTGCCGGTCGACCAGCACAAGGAATTTGTCGGGAACCTCGGCGATCTGCTGAGCCCGTACGCCCTGCTCGGTGGTCTTGTCACCGTCGCGCTGTTCACCTTCCACGGTGCCGCCTTTGTCGCGCTGAAGACGGTCGGCGGTGTCCGCGACCGGGCGAACAAACTGGTCGCCCGGCTCGGCTGGGTCACCACCGCGCTGGTCGCCGGGTTCCTCGTCTGGACCCAGGCCGAGCACGGGAACACCAAGAGCTTTGTGGCGATGGTCGTCGCGATCATCGTGCTGATCGGCGCGCAGGCGCTGAACCGTCTCCGGCGCGAAGGCTGGGTGTTCGCCTATTCGGGTGTGGCCGTGGCCGCGCTGGTGGCGATGTGGTTCCTGACGATGTTCCCGAACGTCATGCCGTCCACGATCGACCCGGCGTTCAACCTCACCGCGTCCAACGCGGCGGCGACCGCGTACACGCTGAAGATCCTGACGTGGGTCGCGGTCATCATGACTCCGGTCGTACTGATCTACCAGGGCTGGACCTACTGGGTGTTCCGCAAGCGCATCGGCGTGCAGAACATCCCGACCGCTGTGCCGCACGGCGCGGGGAAGCAGGACCTAACGACATGAAGCCCGTCGACCCCAGGCTGTTGTCGTACGCCCGCGCCACGCGGGGGTTCCTCGCGCTGACCGTCCTCCTGGGGGCGGTCGGCGCGGGGCTGGTGATCGCCCAGGCGACGCTGCTCGCCCGCATCATCGTGGACACGTTCCAGCACGGCGCGGGGGTGTCGGAGGTCAAGCCGCAGCTCCTGTGGCTCGTCGGGGTGACCCTCGGCCGGGCGGCGGTGTCCTACCTGACCGAGACGGCGGCGCACCGCACCTCGGCGGCGGTGAAGTCGCAACTGCGCTCGAAGCTGCTGGCCAAGGTGCTCGAACTCGGGCCGCAGTGGCTCACCAGCGAACGCTCAGGCTCGCTCACCACGCTGATCACCCGCGGGATCGACGCACTCGACGGCTACTTCGCCCGCTACCTGCCGCAACTGGTGCTCGCGGTGGTCGTGCCGGTCGCGGTCGGCTTCCGGATCCTCCTCGGCGACTGGCTGTCCGCAGTCACCATCGCGATCACGCTGCCGCTGATCCCGCTGTTCATGGCACTGATCGGGATGGCCACCCAGAAGTACACCGACACGCAGTGGTCCACCCTGCAACGACTGTCCGGGCACTTCCTCGACGTGGTCGCCGGGCTGCCGACGCTCAAAGTCTTCGGCCGCGCGAAAACACAGGCCGGACAGATCAAGAAGATCACCGACGACTACCGGACCGCCACGCTGAAGACGCTCCGGGTCGCGTTCCTGTCGTCGTTCGCGCTTGAGTTGTTGGCCACGATCTCGGTCGCACTCGTCGCGGTCGGTGTGGGGCTGCGCCTCGTCGACGGGAACATCGACCTCTACACCGCGCTGGTGGTGCTGATCCTGGCCCCTGAGGTCTACCTGCCGCTCCGCCAGGTCGGCGCGGAGTATCACGCGGCCGTTGAAGGAGTCTCCGCCGCAGAGCAGGTCTTCGCCGTCCTGGAGGCTGAAACACCTCCGTCGGGCACCGGGTCCCCGCAGGACGGTCCGATCCGGCTCGCTGGCGTGACGGTTCGTCATGAAGGCCGTACGGAAGCCGTTCTCGACGACTTCTCGCTCACTGTTCAGCCCGGTGAGACAGTCGCGGTAGTCGGCCCCAGCGGGGTCGGCAAATCGACGCTGATCTCCGTACTCCTCGGCTTTGTCCGTCCGACTGGCGGCCAGGTCACGGTGGGCGGAACCGACCTCGCCGACCTCAGCCAGGACGCCTGGCGGGCCCGCGTCTCCTGGGTTCCGCAGCGACCCCACCTGTTCGCCGGGAGCATCGTCGAGAACGTCCGGCTGGGTCGTCCTGACGCTTCGGACGATGACGTACGGAAGGCCCTGAGCGAAGCGAACGCATCCGCGTTCGTGGAGACCGCAGGTGGTCTTGACGCGCTGATCGGCGAGGACGGCTCCGGGTTGTCCGCCGGGCAGCGTCAGCGTCTTGCACTGGCGCGGGCGTTCCTCGCCGACCGGCCGGTCGTGCTGCTTGACGAGCCGACCGCGAACCTGGACGGCGCTGCTGAGGGCGCGGTGGTCGAGGCGGTCCGCCGGTTGGCCCGGGACCGCACGGTGCTGCTGGTCGCGCACCGGCCGGCGCTGCTCGCGGTCGCTGACCGGGTAGTGCGGATGGGGAGTCTGCCAGCGCCGGTTGCCCGGGTGCGCGTTGCTGACCCTGGGGATGCTGCGGAACGTGTGCCCGGTTCGTCCGACTTCGTGTCACCGGAACCCCATGGTCAACCAGAGGTGACGGGGGGCGTCACCCGGCGGTTGCTCGGGTTGGCCGAACCGGTGCGGTCCCGGCTGGTGCTCGCGGTGTTCCTCGGCGCGCTCGCGCTGGGGTCGTCGGTCGGGCTCATGGCGACGTCCGCGTGGCTCATCTCCCGGGCGTCGCAGCACCCCCCAGTGCTGCACTTGATGGTCGCGGTGACAGCGGTCCGGACGTTCGGCATCTCCCGCGCGGTGTTCCGCTACGTCGAACGACTCGTCTCGCACGACGCGGCGTTCCGGATCCTCGCCGACCTGCGGGTCCGGGTGTACACCCGGCTGGAACGCCTCGCCCCGACCGGACTGCCCGCTTTCCGGCGCGGTGACCTGCTGTCCCGCCTGGTCGCCGACGTGGACGCGGTGCAGGACTTCTACCTGCGCGCACTGCTTCCGGCGGCGGTCGCGGCAGTGGTCGGCGCGGGTGCGGTGGTCACTGTCGGCGTGCTGCTCCCGGAAGCCGGACTGGTCCTGCTGGCCGGGCTGTTCGCTGCGGGGATCTTCGTTCCTTGGCTTGCCGCACGAGTTGCCCGGAACGCTGAACGGCGTATTGCCGCTGTGCGTGGTGCGATGGCCACGGCGACTGTCGATCTGCTGCGCGGAGCGCCGGAGATCATCGCCGCGGGCGCCGGCCCGCAGCGACTGGCAGCACTGGCCGAAACCGACACACTGCTCCGCCGTACGGAAGCCGGACAGTCGCGCGGTGCGGGGCTCGGCGCGGGTCTCGTTGCTGTGGTCACCGGTGCGGTCGTCACTGTCTCCGCGCTGGTCGGCGTTGCCGCAGTCCACGACGGGCGGCTCAACGGGGTGCTGCTCGCGCTCATCATCCTGACCCCGCTGGCCGCATTCGAGGCCACCGCCGTGCTGCCGTCCGCCGGGCGGCACCTCGACCGTTCCCGGACCGCGGCCGCGCGGGTGTTCGAAGTTGTGGACGCGCCCGAGCCAGTGCGGGAGCCCGCGCGGCCCGCGGAACTTCCAGTGGCTCCGTACGCTCTCGAAATCAAGGACCTGAAAGCGTCCTGGACCGCGAGCGGACCGTACGCGATCGACGGTCTTGACCTTGACCTCACCCCAGGGAAGCGCATCGCGGTGATCGGCCCTTCGGGAGCCGGCAAGACGACGCTGACCTCCGTACTGCTGCGCTTCCTCGACCCGCTCGCCGGCAGCGTCACGCTGAACGGCACCCCGCTGACCGACCTCGACGGGGACGCGGTCAGGACCGTCGTCGGGCTGTGCGCGCAGGACGCGCACATCTTCGACAGTTCCGTACGGGAGAACGTGCGCCTCGCGCGGCCCGGGTGTACCGAGGACGAACTGCGCGACGCCCTGCGCCGGGCCAGGCTCCTCGACTGGGTGGACGCGCTGCCGGACGGGCTCGACACGATGGTCGGCGAACTGGGCGCGCGGCTGTCCGGCGGGCAGCGGCAGCGGCTCGCGGTGGCCCGCGTCCTGCTCGCGGACTTCCCGATCCTGCTCCTGGACGAACCGGCCGAGCACCTGGACCTGCCGACCGCCGACGCGCTCACCGCGGACCTGCTCGCGGCGACCGAGGGACGCACGACACTCCTGGTCACCCACCGGCTCACCGGCCTGGACGCGGTCGACGAGATCGTGGTCCTGGAGCACGGCCGGATCGCGCAACGCGGAACCTGGGCGGAGCTCGTGGCGGCGCAGGGGACGTTCAAGGAGTTGTACGGACAGGAGCTCCAGGTGGCGACGGGGCAGCAGTAAGCAGGCGAATGGACGATTCGCGGCTATCTCAACCTGTTTGAAGCTAAATGTCCACGTAGGATCTCCCACATGGTGGACGATGCCGACCAGGTCGGAACGAACAGCCGGAAAAACCGACCCGACCGCATCCCCGAACTGGCCGCGCTGGGGCTCGACGACCTCGTGACCGAGGTCGTCGACCGCCTGGAGAGCGCCGCGTCGGCCAACGACCGGCTGCAGGGCCTGCTCGAAGCGGTCGTCGCGGTGGGCGCGGACCTCGACCTGCACAGCACCCTCGTCCGCATCGTCGAAGTGGCCGTCGACCTGGTCGACGCGCGGTACGGCGCACTCGGCGTGGTCGGCTCCGACCGCACCACACTGTCCGACTTCATCACCGTCGGGGTCAGCGAAGAGGCGACCGCGGAGATCGGCGACCTGCCGCACGGGCGCGGCATCCTCGGACTCCTGATCGACGATCCGGAGCCGCTGATCCTGGCGGACCTCACCCAGCACTCCGCGTCGTACGGCTTCCCGCCCAACCACCCGCCGATGCACTCCTTCGTCGGACTGCCGATCAGGGTGCGCGGGGAGGTGTTCGGCAACCTCTACCTGACGGAGAAGCGCAACCCGACCGGTTTCACCGCGGAGGACAAGAAGGTCCTGCGGGCGCTGGCCGCCGCAGCGGGGGTGGCGATCGAGAACGCGCGCCTGTACGAGGCCGCACAGCGCCGCGAACAGTGGATCCGCGGCTCGGCGGAGGTCACCACCACGCTGCTGGCCGCCGAAGACCCGCACGAAGCGCTGACGGTACTCACCCAACGGGCCCGCGGCCTGGCCGAAGCGGACTTCGCGGCGATGTTCCTGCCCCAGACCGACGGTTCGTACCAGGTCGAGATCACCGACGGGAACGACCTGGCAAAGCTGCACGGCACAGTCGTCACCGCAGGCTCCCCACTGGCGAAGGTGATCTCCGGCGGCAGCAGCATGTACACCGAGGACCTGGGCAGCGAGACCTACATCATGCTCGAACAGACCCGGGTGTTCGGCCCGAGCCTGTTCGTCCCACTGGAGGCCAACGGCAAGGTCCTCGGCGCCCTGGAACTGGACAAGAAACCCGGCGGGGAGCCGTTCACCGACACCGAACGGGCGATGGCCGAGGCGTTCGCCGGGCAGGCCGCGCTGGCCCTGGTGCTCGCCGGGGCACAGCGGGACCGCGAACGCCTGGCAGTGTTCGAGGACCGCGAGCGGATCGCCCGGGACCTGCACGACCTGGTCATCCAGCGGCTGTTCGGCACCGGGATGATGCTCCAGAGCGCGGCCCGCCTCGCGGCCGTCCCCGAGGTGGTCCGCCGGCTGAACCAGGCGGTGGACGAACTGGACGCGACCATCCGCGAGGTGCGCAGCACGATCTTCCAGTTGCAACAGCCCCCGGACGAGACCCCGATCGGCGTACGGGCCCGAGTGCTGCGGGAAGCCACCGACTCGGCGCGTGTGCTCGGCTTCGAACCGTCGGTGATGTTCACCGGCGCGGTGGACTCCCGTACGCCCGAAGAGGTCGTCGAACAGCTGCTGCCGGTGCTGCGGGAGGCACTGTCCAACGTCGCCCGGCACGCGCAGGCGTCCCGGGCGGAGGTATCAGTCTCGGTGACCGACAAACTGGTCCTGCGGGTGGTGGACGACGGGGTCGGCATCTCCGACACGACCCGGCGCAGCGGCCTGGGCAACGTCGGCGACCGGGCCAGGGAACTGGGCGGCGAGGCGAGCATCGAGCGGGGGGCGAACGGGATGGGGACTGTCCTGACGTGGACTGTGCCTGTTTAGCCCGGCTCCAAGCGCGGGCGTCCCAGCCGCACCGCCATGAGGCGGCCGAGCGCAGCGAGGGAGCGCGTCCGGAGGACGCGGCTTTTCCGGGCGACGCGCGGGCGTCCCAGCCGCATCGCCATGAGGCGGCCGAGCGCAGCGAGGGAGCGCGTCCGGAGGACGCGGCTTTTCCGGGCGACGCGCGGGCGTCCCAGCCGCATCGCCATGAGGCGGCCGAGCGCAGCGAGGGAGCGCGTCCGGAGGACGCGGCTTTTCCGGGCGACGCGCGGGCGTCCCAGCCGCACCGCCATGAGGCGGCCGAGCGCAGCGAGGGAGCGCGTCCGGAGGACGCGGCTTTTCCGGGCGACGCGCGGGCGTCCCAGCCGCACCGCCATGAGGC
>NZ_JBXAWK010000085.1:0-21505 GCF_057291755.1 Kitasatospora sp. UYEF31 | reverse complement strand
CCAGCACGCCTTCTCCGCGACCGCCGTCAACGTCATCCGCCTCGACGCACACTGGCGTGACCCCACGCTTCACCCTGCCCGAACCAGCAGACTCGTACGACTCCACGCCCAACTCGCTGCATGAACACGGGAATTGCGCAACAGAGTCGCCCTGGACACGAACCCGACCTCATCCCGTGAATAGACACCTTCACCAGGCAACTCCATTCATTTTTACAATCAAACCGATAAGCTCTCCCGATTCAGATACTCCTACGCGAACCGGACCGCAATCGACATACCGCACCTCATCGGCTGGCGAGATTCTCAGATTGATAGTTTGAGATTCTCTCAGCGCTTCGATAGGTGCGGTACGGAAAATCACCCGATTCGAATATTCTTCGTAATCAGGAGTCTTCTTTATTGGCCAAATAGATCGATCGAGTATCACCCTACGGCCTTTTAGGATTTCCTTCACACAAAAACTGCGAAAGATTCCTTCTTGGGCAGGAAATTCAATCACGATAACTTGAAGAAGTTCGCCCGAATCCGGATCCACCTTAATTTCAATTTCCCCCCCTTCGGTTCCGGAGATTCTGAGATACAGGGGCTGGCTTGCGCAAATAGATCTCCAGGCGACTTTAAGCGGAACCCAAGGATCCGTGGTGATTTCCGCATCATCAGAGACGCATTCTCCGATAACTTTAATCATGCTCGCTGTCCTTGATAAAGCGCATGTATGAGCGCAGGAAGGGGGTCGGTTACCCGTTGGTTAAATTTCAATTCCCAGCCGCCAATGTTAACAGTTTCCCCCAGAGGGACGCCGTTCCGAGTTGCCTCCGTCACGGCAGAGCGGAGGCTGGCAAGTTGCGCTTGAGTTCCAATTCGAACCTGATCCAAACCTTGACCACGACGAGTCAGTGCATTTGCATATTCAGCCAGATGATCCGTTGCGTTCGGGTGCACCCATACAGGAATTCCTCCGGCGTTCATCTCGAATGATCTCGGGATTTCCGTTCCAGGATAATTTCCTTGAGTTCCTCGTATGTCATCCCAAACGGTTCCGGCACACAAAGGCGCAAGTCCGAGCGGATCACACCAGCTCATGGGGTTGTCGACATACCCGTGGTGATTGGGTGCCGGCGCCAGACCCAGCGGGTCGGGTCCGGCATACGCGCCGGTCTCCGGCGTGTAGTAGCGGAACAGGTTGTAGTGCCAGCCAGTCTCATCATCCCGGTACTGGCCGGGAAAGCCCAACAGGCAATCCAGACCGTCGCCAGCAGTCGACCCTACGGGCGTTCCCCACAGGCCTGCCCTGCGATGCCACCCCACCGTCCCCTCGCCGTCGACGAGTTCGGTGGGGGTCCCCACCAGGTCGGTGACGATCGCGAAGAACCGCGCGTCGACCTCGTCCTGCGGCGTTCCCGCATCGATATGGGGTTGTGAAGGATCAACCGCGCCAGGACGGTGCGTCTGGGACAACGGCCGGTGCGAACCCGGCGCGTAGTCCCACGCCACAGTCTCCCCCCGACCACCGCCGGTGGCGACAGCCTGTTCGGCCAACCGCGTGCCGTCCCAGGCGAAGCAGACCTCCTCGGCCACCGTCACGCCATCGGCACCCAGGCGCTGTTTTGCGGTACGCCGCCCCAGCGGGTCGTACACATACCGCCATTCCGTACCGTCCGGGGTCGTGACCCCCGTCATCCGGTCGTCGGCGTCCCAGCGGTAGGCCCACGCCTTCACCCCGCCCGACAGCAACTTCCGGGTGCGGCGCACCACCCTTCCCTGCTCGTCGTGCCCATAGCGGGTCCGCCCTGCGGTGCGGATCAGCGTGCCGGAGAACGCCCGCTCGCCCTGCGAGCCGTCGTCTGTGCCCGGATGCTCGGCGGACGTGATGTTGCCGAGACTGTCGTAGGCGTACCGCTCCGACCAGCCCCGCGCGTGCACCGCCGTGACCCGCCCGCCCGCATCCAGGTCGAAGCGCTTGAGACCGGTAGCCGCATCGTCGACCGCCGTCAGATACCCGTCGGCCCGATACGTGTAGTCCCGGCGGACCGCCTCCCGCGGCGCACTCGACGGCTCCATCGCCGCCAGGAACCTGCTCACCGGAGCACCCACCCGCAACGCCTGCACCGTCAGCCGGTCGGCCGCGTCCCACTCCTGCGCGAGCTCCACCGTCGGACCGATCCGCCGGGAGACCTCCCGCCCCGCCCCGTCGTAGCCGAAGGACAGGACGTGGCCGCCCGAGTCCAGCGCGGTCGGGCGGCCCGCCGCGTCCCAGGTCCAGGTGCTCACCTGCCCGGCCGGCGTCCGGCGCTCCGTCCGGCGGCCCAGCAGGTCGTACACACTGGACAAAGTCCCGCCGTTGGACGTCTCCGCGGTGATCCGGCCCAGCACGTCCCGGGTGAACTCCAGCTCCACATCCGGATTGACGGTCCGCAGCAGCCGCCCGGCCGCGTCATGCCGGAACACGGTGGTCCGGCCCGTGGCCGCATGCGTCTGCGCGGTGATCTGCCCGGCCGGGTCGCGGAGGTAGTCCACCACCTCGCCCGCGCCGTTGGACCGTTGCACCAACTGGCCTGCTACGTCGTGCCGGTAGGTCAGCTCCCGGCCGTTGAAGTCCGTCTCACCGACCAGCCGGCCCGCCGGATCGTAGTCGTACTCCCACGTCAGTCCCTGCGGGTTGGTGACCTGGGTCAGCCGCAACTCCGTGTCGTAGGCGAACGCGTACCGGACGCCGTCCGGGCCGGTCTGCGCCGACGGCAGGTCGAAGTGCGTCGCCTCGTAGACGGTGGTCTGCCCCAGGGCGTCGCGGTGCTCGACCAGGTTGCCCTCCCCGTCCCACACCCACTCCTCCCGCGCGCCGTCCGGGAGTTCCCGCCAGGCGGGTTTCCCCTCGGTCGTCCACCCGGAGCGGGAAGTGTGGCCCAGCGGACCGGTGACGGCGGCGACCCGCCCGAAGGAATCCCGGGCGATACGGGTGACCGCCCCCAGCGGATCAGTCACCCGCACCGGCAGCCCCGCCGCGTCACACACCACCGCGGTGACATGCCCCAACGCGTCGGTGACACCCGTCAGCTGACCCCGCCCGTCGTACGCGTACCGCGTCTCCCCGCCCGCCGGGTCCACCTGGGAGACGAGGTTCCCGCGCCCGTCATGCCCGAAGCGGTGCCGCGCCCCGTCCAGACCGGTGACCGCCGTCGGCACACACAGCACACCGTCGTACTCCGCCACCGCCACCGCACCGTCCGGCCGCACCACACCCAGCACATTGCCCGGCCCGTCGTACGCGTACGACGTCGTACGCCCCAGCGGATCGGTGACCGCCAGCAGCCGGTTGAACCGGTCCCACTCCCGCACCGTGGTGTTGCCCAGCGGGTCGGTCTCCGCCACCACCTGGAACATCCCGTTGTAGACGAACTTCCGCACGTGCCCCAGCGAATCGGTCACCCGCGTGGTCCGGTTCACCTCGTCGTACGCGAACCGCGCGTCCAGCGCCCCGTCACTGCCGGTACCGCGCACACACCGCCCGGCACCGTCGTACTCGTAGGAGTACCACGTGCCGTTACGGTCGGCCCACGAAGTGATCCGGTGCCGCTCGTCGTAGGTGAACTTCAACGGCTCACCGGAAGAGTTGACGACTTCGGCCAGGTCCCCGGCGTCGGAATATCCGTACCGCACCAGAACCACGTCACCGGACGCAGCCGCAGCCACATCAGCACCCTTGACCAGCGACGGCGCGGGCCGGTCCGCACCCACCAGCCGCAACCCGGTCACCCGGCCCAACACCGCATCGGTGTCGACACCGATCCGATAGCCCCCCGAATGCACGATCTCCACCGGAACCCCGGCATCGTCGTAGACGATCTCCATCCGGTTGCCGTTGCGGTCCGCCACCGCCTCCAACGGCACCACCAATCGGCCCGCCACCCCCGTGGGGCGCGCCCCCGGCAGCGGACGGAAGGACCACGACCGCCCCGACAGGGGGTCGGCCACGGTGAACACCCCACCCGCGGTGCCGTCCCACGACAACGGCCACCGCGCACCCGCCACTGGCAGCACCGCCGCTTCCGCACCCGATCCGGGCACCGGATAGCGCAGCCGCAACCCCTCCACCGTGGTGAACACCACCGCGTCCGCACCCAGTTCCAGATGCTGATCCAGCGTCGACGCCCACGACCGGCCGAACCACCGCCCCGACCGGAACGACGCCCGGTGCTCCCGCTCGAACAACAACGGCAGCACCCCCGCCAGCCGGACATCGGTCTGCGGCAGGAACATCTCCCCGGTGACCACATCCACCGGGTCACCGCCCGCCGTCGTGCAGTCCACGCCCTTGCAGTCCTTGTTGATCCTGCCCAGGTCGTCGGCCTTCTTCGCCGCCGCCTTCTCGGCTTCCTTCGCCGCAACCTCCGCTGCCTTCGCCGCGGCCCGTTCCGCCTTCGCCGCCGCTCCGACGCCCCCGCTGGCCACCGTCAGCACCAGGTCCGGGACCAGGTGCCCGGCCGCGCGCCAGGGATCCGACTTCCACGTCTCCCAGTCCGACGCAGCCTTGAGGAACTCCACCGGATGCGTGGCCCCGTCCTTCAACCCGCCGGCCAACGCCGCCAGATCCGTCCAGTAGCCCTTCGGGTCCGCCAACAACCGCACCGTGCTGAACTTCGCGGACATCTCCAGCATGTCCACCGTGGACTCCACCGCGCCCACCGTGAGCGACTTCAACGGCGTACGGCCCTCCGGAGCCGCCTTCGTCTGCGCCTTGAGCACCTTCTGGCAGTCCTGCAGCCCGTGCAGTTCCCGGTCCTTGACCCGCCCCAGATGGTCCTCGGCGTCCTTCATCAACGCCTTGCCCGGATCGTTCTTTGGCGGCGCGGCCAGGCACATCGCCTTGTCCTCGTCGCGATCCTGGGCAGCCTTGAAGTCCTGCACCTGCACCTGGTGCTCCCGCGACACCCGGCGCGCGGTCTCCGCCGCCGGGATCACCTGGAAGGCGATCTCCCCCTGTGCCTCCCGCACACACGTCGCATACGCCCGCAACGCCCCGGCGGCACTGGTGAACGCCGGCACCGCCTTGTCCAGGATCTTGGGCAGTTCGGCCAGCTGCCCCCGGAACCCCTCGGCCGCCTTGCCCTGCCACGCGTCGGGCCTGTCCAGTGACCGCAGCCGCCCGGACGAGTCCGCGACCGCCCCGCAGTACCCCGACAGTTGCGCGGCCAGAGTCTCCAGCCTCTCCCAGTCACCGGGGAGCAGCTCCCGGGCGGTGGCGCCCTCGGGGATCTTGTTGTCGTTCCTGCCCATGCTCGGAGATCCCCTACGGCTGGTGTGGCGCGACCGGGCTGGTGGACCCAGGCCCACCGGGGCCCGGCGCGGCCGGAACGGTCAGATCCAGCGGCGCGTTCCCCGGCACGCCGCCGGGAGTTCCGCCCTTCGGCACCGGGGCACCGGGCACCGGCGCGAACGGCAGAACCGGCTCATAGGCCACCGAGCCCGGCGTCTTCCCGGGCACCAGCCTCATCCGGCCGGCGGCCACCGCCTCGTTGCACTCGTACAGCAGGACGGTGTCGACCAGAGCCCGCTCGACGTCCTGTCCCCCGGTCACCACCTGCCCCATCGCATGGCCCCACCGGCGCAGGAACTCCTCAGCGACCACACTCAACGACGGATGCGGCCAGCCGGCCACGATCGACGCCATCCGCTCGTGGTGCTGCCAGATCTCCTGGGCGGTGCCCAACGCCTGCCCCAGCGGCGCGATCGTGCCACGCACCGCCTCCACATCGACCTGGAAGCCCCCGCCCCCACCGCTGTCAGCCACCGTTCGCCCCCGAAACAGAACCCGGACCCGGACCCGAAACCGACCCCGGACCCGGACCTGAAACCACGTCACCCCGCCACAACCCCGCACGCAAACGCACCGGCCGCACCCCCGCCGCATCCACCACCAAGTCGTAACCCACCGGCAACAGACCCAACAGATCCGCCCCGGTCAGACAGAACCAGTCACACTCCCCCGCGAACAACCCCACCTGCTCCAGCGAAGAGAACACCGGAACCATGCCGTCCCCCGGCACCCCCAGCGCCGCAAAACCCGGATGCTCAGGACGCACACACCACACCGTCGAAACCCGCAGCACGTCCAGGACTTCGCCCGGGGAACCCGCACCGCCGACCAGCCGCGCCACCGCGGCGGACAATCCGGACACGTCGGATACGGCCACGTCAGACCCCACAAAACACCTCCCCGTCATGCACTGATCACCGAAGGTGATCATACGGGGGACTGAGTTCGTCATACAAGCAGATGTGACTAAGAACCACCGCTCGCTGCTCTGACCGTCAGCGTTCCGTACGCTCGAACGGGAGCCCCGCCAACCACCAAAAACCCACCAACCACCAAAAACCACCGAATGCCAAAATCCCGCCGAATGCCAGAATCCCCACCGCCCGTCAGAACCCCCGACGGCCGCCCGCCAAAACGCTGCTGACGATCAGTCAGGCAGCGAAGCCCCACCCGTCAGCGCCACCGCGACCAGCGCCCGCAACACCGGCGCCAACGTGGTGAACTGCAAACTCAGGTCATCGGCGAAAATCTCCACCAGCCAGCCCCCGGCCGCGTTTTCGCCGCCCGCTGCAACCACCGCGCGATAGCCGTTGCCAAGGAGCAGCGACTCCTCCGCCGGATCAACGCCGGGCGCTCCGATCTCCGCGACAAAACCACCGCCGCGCACCGCCTGGGCGGTGGACGGGTAGGAAGCCAGCGCGTACTCGGACCCGACAGCGATCTCCCACGCCTGCACCCGCTTCTCCGGCCCGGACATCCGGTGCACGGAGTAGCGGACCGTACGCATCACCCGGCCGCCGGGCGGGACGTAGCTGATCCACCAGGCCGCCCCGTCGAGCATCCGCGCGAAGGTGTCGGCGAGGGCTTCGAGGCGGCCCAGGGTGTCGTCCCGGTGCACACTGCGCGGCTCCTGCTCGTCGAGCACGCCGAGTACGGCGGCGAGCAGCCGACCCGGTTCGGCGTTGTGCAGTGCGCCGCGGAAGCGGCGGCGGTCCCGCTGCGGCAGGCCTGCCTCGTCGTCGCCGTTATCAGCCAGGGCCGCCGCTCCGGCCAGCGACACCGTGAGGTCGGGGCTCTGGCCCCGGCCCGCCACCACGGGGCGGGTGGCCCGGGTCCCCTTGGCCCGGTACTGCGCCGCGTCGGCGAGCCGGAACAGCCGGTCCGCACTGGTCACTTGGCCCACCGGGTCGCCCGTGGAGGCGACGCCGCAGGCCACGCCCTCGCCGTCGGGCATCCGCAGTGCGCGCCCGCACAGTTCCTCGGCCACGGCGACGACCTCGTCGGCCGTGAAGGACTCGGCCAGGATGCAGAACTCGTCGCCGCCGAGCCTGGCGGCGATCGATCCGGGCAACAGGGCGCTGCACGCGGACAGTTGGTCGGCGAAGCGCTCCAGGAGCCGGTCGCCGACGTCGTGCCCGCGTTCGTCGTTGAGCCGCTTGAGGCCGTTGACGTCACAGACGATCAGGCTGACCACCAGGCCGTCGCGGACGTGCCGTTCGATCGCGGCGTCCAGGCGGCTGTCCACCGCGCGGCGGTTGGCCAGGCCGGTCAGGGCGTCGGTGAAGGCGAGTTTCTCGATCTGCGCGAAGTGTTCGGCCTGAGCGAGCCCGGCGGAGATCTGCCCGGCGAGCACGGCGGCGAACTCGGCGTCCAGTGCGTCGAAACGGTCCTGTCCGGGGCGACGGGCGAGGTACAGCTCGCCCCACACTTTGCCCTCGACCATGATCGGCGCGATCAGGCAGGAGGAGCGGCCCCGGCGGCGCAGCGCGGCGGCACGTTCGTCGTCTTCGTCGTCGTTGCAACCCCAGGTGACGGCGCAGTCGTCGGTGCAGTCGTCGGCTGCGGAGAACCCGATCGCGACGTCGGCCCCGATCCCGCCTCCTTCAGCCCCGGTCCCAGCCGCAACCTCAGTTCCAGCCCCGGCCCCGGCCCCGGCCCCGGCCCCAGCCCCAGCCCCAGTGGACCGGCCCCTGACGCCAAGGCGCTGATCCGCCGCGCCGGTGATCTGATCCCTGGCGCTGACGATCTGCGGGAAGTCACTCACCGCGTACGTCTCAGCGGCCGGCAGCGGCTCTTCGCCCTCGGCCAGTTCGCCGTCGTTGACCAGGACGCGCAATTGTCCGCTGTCGCGCTCCCACACGGAGATCGACACCAGCGAGGCGTCCAGGGCCGTACGGACCTGCCCGGCGGAGATGCGGACGACGTCCATGTAGTGGTGGGCGGTCGCCAGGGCTTTGGCCAGGGAGATCACCGCCTGGAGCCGGCGGGCCGCGTCGTGACCGCCCGGCTGCCCGGCGAGCTGCGGGAGCGTCGTGAGGTCCGGGGTCGTCACATCGGGCGTCGTGCGGTCGGACGGGGTCTGCCCGACGGCCGACTGGCCGGATCCTGGGGCACAGTGCGCTGCGACCGTCCTCACCTCGCTTCCACCGCCCGGGGACGGCCGGGGTCGGCGACGTGTATACGACTCCGGCCGGTGGCGTTCATACGAAGATCCGACACCCGGTGAGGCTCAGAATATGCCGATCGTCGCGCAAAAGCAGACAGGGATCGCTCTTCGTCCGTGACTTCCCCCACGCATTCCGACCACATCTGCGCACACCGGCCCTCAGGTCTGAACTCCACGCCCGCACGCCGCACAGGCGCCCCCGCCATGCTGACGAACCATACCCGTAAGTATGGGTGTCGCGACTCCCCGTGTCCGGATCGCAATGCCTGCCGCCCTCAAAAAGGACCAACCAGACAGTCATGACGTACGGGTAACCCGTACGCCCAGGCCTTTCCGGCCAAGCCCGACACGCCTGAACGCCCGGACAACCCCGTCAGCGCACCGCCGGGCCGACCACCGCGCCGACCCGACCACCGCGCCGGAACGGCCGTGACGCCGGAACCGACCGCCGCACCGGACCAACCGCACCGCCGGGCCGCCGCACCGACCACCCCGCCGGACCGATCGCTCAGCGCGCCCCCGGCTCGTCCCTGCGCCGCAACGTCCACGGCTCGACCAGCCCGAGGCCGCGCACCGGGCGCTGCCACATCGCCTGCAGGACGTACCGGTTGTCGTCCCGCAGTTCGTCGGCCAGCGCCTTGTCGATCACCATCGTGTCCTTGGGGCCCAGCGCCGTCAGCCGGCTGGCCAGGTTGACCGTCGTGCCGAACACGTCGCCCATCCGGGACAGCACCTGTCCGTACGCGATTCCCACCCGCAGCTTCGGCAGCACGGGGACCTTGCCGATCTCCTCGATCAGCCGCAGTCCGGTCTCCACCGCGGCCTCGGGGGTGAACGCCACGAACAGCACTTCGTCGCCCAGGGTCTTGACGAGCCGGCCGCCCATGTCGGTGATGACGTTGAACGCGGTGTCCTCGAACGTCTGCACGAGGTGGGCCAGCTCGGCCTCGGTCATATTGCGCGACAGCCTGGTGTAACCGACCAGGTCGGCGAACCCGACCGAGAGCTTCTGCCCGACCGTGTGGTGGTCCGCGAGCGTCTGCATCGCCCTGGTGGTGGCCGCCGCGAGGTGCCGCCGCCACGCGTAGGTGACGAGTTCCTCCAACTCCAGCATCACGCCACCGGCACCCCGTATGACCTGCTCGGAGCGGGAGGAGGCGAGTTCCCCGCCGACGTACTCGATCCAGGCCTCGGTCTGCCACTCGGCGAACCTCGCCATCGTCTGACCGAGGGACCGGACGAACTGACCGGCCACCGACTCCGGCAGCCTGCCGTCCTTCACCAGTTCGACGAGCCGGGACAGCGCCGCGACATCGGCGTCGGTGAACGCCCGCGCGTGCCCGAAGTCGGCGAACCCCAGGGCCCGCCACATCTTGCGCGCCTCGGGCAGCGGGATGCCGACGAGTACGGCCGCCTCACCCGAGGTGTAGCGGCGGTCCGAGCCCAGGACCGTCTGCTCCATCTCGGCGACGATGCTGCGGACCGCCTCGATGTTGGTGAGATCGGGCAGGGGCGCGGTGCGCAGCGGGTTGCGCGCCGCCACGAGGTCCGCCTCGTCGATCTCGTCGATGTCCGGGATCAGCGGCACCCCGGCGGAGTCGACGAGCCGGTCCGTCCCGTCCATCCTGCTGACTCCGTCCGGTCCGGCGGGCATCCCGGGGATGCTCCCGCCTCCACCGATCGGTACCGGGCCGGTCTGTGCGGATGTGGCGGGGGTCCGCTCCTCGGGCATGCGCTCCACCGTGGGACAAGGTGCACCCTCCTGCGGTCCCGCGGCAGCGCGGGTCCGACGACGGGTGCTCGTGGGAAGATCTGACTAAGAGGCCACAGTACGTGGCACAGGTCACACCGATCATCACCCGCCCCCGGTTCCGTCGTCCAGCCCGATGGTGAATGATCTTTTGTCGCTTCCACCGGGGCGCTCCGGCCGGCAGCGCACCCGGCAAACCGCCCGGCAAACCGCCAGCCAAACCGCCCGGCAAGCTGCCCGACAAACGGAAGTGCCGACCCGACAGTCTTTACCGGCGTACGGATTACCTCGAACGCGTGGCCGAGCTGCGACACCTCCACGCCGTCAACCGCCGTCAATCACCGTCAACCACGGTCATCCGCCGTCAACCGCTGTCGCCCGGCCTGACGTGGATGACATCGCCCGCTCCGACCTGCACCGGACCGTCCGGCCCCGCCACGGTCAGTCTGCCCTCCGCGTCGATGCCCGCCGCCCGGCCGAGCAGCGCCTTCCCGCCCGGCAGCTCGACCCTGACCCGGCGGCCGAGCGTCGCACAGAGCCGCACGTACTCCGCGTGCAGTCCACAGGCGACCGCGTCACCCGACGTCTCCCGCCAGCGGCCGTACCAGGTCTCAAGCTCACGCAGGACGGCCCGGATGAGCGTGTCCCGGTCGGTTGACTGCGATCCGGCCAGCGCCAGCGAAATCGCGGTCGGCACCGGCAGCTCGGCGTCCTTGAGTGTCACGTTGAGCCCAAGGCCGACCACCACGCCGTCCCCGGCGCGCTCGGCGAGGATCCCCGCGAGTTTCCGGTCCTGGACCAGCAGGTCGTTGGGCCACTTCAGCCGTACGTCCACAGCGGAGACCGCAGTGGTCCCCCGTGCCGCCGCGACACCCACCAGGAGTGGCAGCCAACCCCAGTGGGCGACCGGCACCCCCTGCGGTTTGAGCAGCACCGACATCGCCAACCCTGAGCGCGGCGGGGCGGTCCACCGGCGGTCGAGCCGCCCGCGCCCGGCCGTCTGCTCCTCGGCGATCAGGACGAGGCCCTCGACCTCACCCGCGCGTTTGGCCAGGTCGGCGTTCGTCGACCCGGTCTGCGGAACGACCACGACCTCACGCCACAGCCCGCCGGGGCGCGCGAGCACCCGGTTCAAAGCGGCCCCGTTCAGCGGCGGGCGGTCAAGGTCGGTGAAAGGCGAACCGGTCATAGCCGCCAGCGTAGGGGGCTGTCGCGCCGACTCGGCGAACTGGTGGCAGCGTGTCCTACGGGCGTATCCCCAACCGTCCGGCACGTGATCAGTGCCACCTTTTCCCGGTCCTCCGACAGAGGGACGTGGCGGCGCGGCTACGCTACGGGAGCTTCCGTAGGACGTGACAGGAGAGCGCACGATGGGTCAGGCACCGCAGGGCGATCCCGATATCCACACCACCGCAGGCAAAATCGCCGACCTGCGCCGCCGGGTCGACGAGGCGGTTCACGCAGGTTCGGCGCGCGCTGTGGAAAAGCAGCACGCCAAGGGCAAGATGACCGCCCGCGAGCGGATCGAGTACCTCCTCGACGAAGGTTCCTTCGTCGAGCTGGACGAGTTCGCCCGCCACCGCTCCACGAACTTCGGTCTGGAGAAGAACCGCCCGTACGGCGACGGTGTGGTGACCGGCTACGGCACCGTCGACGGACGCCAGGTGTGCGTGTTCTCGCAGGACGTCACGATCTTCGGCGGCGCACTCGGCGAGGTCTACGGCGAGAAGATCGTCAAGGTCCTCGACCTGGCGATCAAAACCGGCGTGCCGATCATCGGCATCAACGAGGGCGGCGGCGCACGCATCCAGGAGGGCGTGGTCTCCCTCGGTCTGTACGGCGAGATCTTCCGCCGCAACGTGCACGCCTCGGGTGTCATCCCGCAGATCTCGCTGATCATGGGCGCGGCAGCCGGCGGACACGTCTACTCCCCCGCGCTGACCGACTTCATCGTGATGGTCGACCAGACCTCGCAGATGTTCATCACCGGCCCCGACGTCATCAAGACGGTCACCGGTGAGGACGTCACGATGGAGGACCTGGGCGGTGCGCGCACGCACAACACCAAGTCCGGCAACGCGCACTACATGGGCGGCGACGAGAAGGACGCACTGGAGTACGTCCAGGGTCTGCTGTCGTACCTGCCGAGCAACAACATGGAGCCGGCGCCGTCGTTCAACGAGGCCGCTGAGCTTGAGGTCAACGAGCACGACCTCGAACTCGACACGCTGATCCCGGACTCGGCGAACCAGCCGTACGACATGCACAAGGTCATCGAGCACATCCTCGACGACGACGAGTTCCTCGAAGTGCAGCCGTTGTTCGCGCCGAACATCATCGTCGGCTTCGGCCGGGTCGAGGGTTCGAGCGTCGGCGTCGTGGCCAACCAGCCGATGCAGTTCGCCGGTTGCCTGGACATCGACGCGTCGGAGAAGGCGGCCCGGTTCGTCCGCACGTGCGACGCCTTCAACATCCCCGTCCTCACCTTCGTGGACGTGCCCGGCTTCCTGCCCGGCACCGACCAGGAGTGGACCGGCATCATCCGCCGCGGCGCGAAGCTGATCTACGCGTACGCCGAGGCCACCGTGCCGCTGATCACCGTGATCACACGCAAGGCGTACGGCGGCGCGTACGACGTCATGGGCTCCAAGCACCTGGGCGCGGACGTCAACCTCGCGTGGCCGA
The DNA here is from genome assembly GCF_057291755.1 of Kitasatospora sp. UYEF31. Taxonomy (NCBI): domain Bacteria; kingdom Bacillati; phylum Actinomycetota; class Actinomycetes; order Kitasatosporales; family Streptomycetaceae; genus Kitasatospora; species Kitasatospora sp. UYEF31. The sequence continues at coordinate 8,587 of NZ_JBXAWK010000085.1, read as the reverse complement.
CCGCGCAGATCGCGGTGATGGGCGCACAGGGTGCGGCCAACATCGTGTACCGCAAGGAACTCGCGGCAGCCGAAGACCCGGACGCCCGCCGCGCCGAGTTGATCAAGGAATACGAAGACCACCTGCTCAACCCGTACATCGCCGCCGAACGCGGTTACGTGGACGCGGTGGTCCTGCCGTCGGAGACCCGCGCGCACATCGTGAAGGCCCTGCGGGTGCTGAAGGGCAAGCGCGAGACGCTTCCGCCCAAGAAGCACGGGAACATCCCGCTGTAACTGATTCCGGGCTCCAAGCCCGGGCTGTACTGATACCGGGCTCCAAGCCCGGGCGTTTTCCTCACCTCTCCGTCGCTGACGCTCCGGAGAGGCTCGGCGCCCGGGCGTCGCCCGGAAAAGCTGCGTCCTGCGGACGCGCTCCCTCGCTTTCGCTCGGTCGCCTCGTGGGGGGTTTCGCTCGGTCGCCTTGTGGGGGTTTCGCTTGGTCGCCTCTTAGGAGTTAGTCATGATCAAAGTTGTACGGGGTGCGCCCACTCCGGAGGAACTGGCCGCGCTGGTCACGGTCGTAGCCGCGAAGGCCGCTGCGACCGGGGCCGTTGAGGAGGCACCCGTGCCGTCCCGGTGGAACGCGCCGACGACGCTGCACCGTCGGCAGTCGCACCCGGGCCCGGGTGCCTGGCAGGCGAGCGCGCGGGCGCGCTGACCTGCTAACTGAGTACTCGTACTCACGATCCTTGACGTGGCGACGGCCCAGGATGTCGGGCATGCTTTCCTTCGACAAGACCCCAGAAGAGTTCCGGCGCGCCGCTGACTTCCAGCGGCGCGCCGTTCTCATACTGCCGCTGCTCATCGTCATCGGTCTCATCGTGCTTGCCTTCGGCGTATTTTGACCTTGCCTCACCCGGTTAACAACGCGTTCCCGGACGTACACTTTGTGTGCAGGTTAGATTCCTGACATCTCGGGACAAGGGGCGCAACAATGGGCGCATCTATACATTCAGCAGACAATGCGGCATCGGGCATCCCGACCGTGCACGTGCCGCGCACCATCGGGGGGCTGCGCGAAGTCCTCTCCCAGGAACTCGTCGTGGACTTCGAGCAGGACCTCTCCGAAGCCGACGTGAGCGTCCTGCCCGACGTGCTGGCCACCTGGCGGATGCGGGCCGCGGTGCACGCCGACCCGGCGACGCTGTCGCTCCTGGAGGACCTGCGCAAGGGTCTGATCCCCGAGGACGAGTTCGTTCCGGCCCCGGCCCGTGGAGGCCGTCGCTGATGTATGTGGTCCGGTACACCAAAGCCGTGTCCACGGCTATGGAAGAAGCTCCTGAGCAGATCAGAACCGCTGTCGACGGCGTCATCGCGCTCTTGCAGTGGGAACCCTTCTACGCCGGCCGCAAGCTGCACCCCAAGGGCCCCGAAGGTGAACGGGCCGCCGCTTTCAGCACGCCGACCGGGGCCGACGGGTTCATCGTCTACCACATCGCCCGTACGCAACGGGTGGTCCGTGTCGTGCGGCTGCTGTACATCGACTGAACCCTCCACAGCCCGTCGCGTCGGTCCTGTGCAGAAGTCCCCCGCTGATCTTTCAGCGGGGGACTTCTGCACAGGACCGACGCGACGCAGCGCGGCGCAGCGCGGCACCGCCGGTCCGGGATAATCGCCCCCATGCCCGCACGCACCCTGATCCTCGCCTCCCAGTCCCCCGCCCGGCTCGGGCTCCTCAAGAACGCCGGACTCGACCCGCAGGTGATCGTCTCCGGTGTGGACGAGGACGCCCTGACCGCCGCGACCCCCCGTGAGCTGGCCCTGGTGCTCGCCGTAGCCAAGGCCGAAGCCGTGGCTTCGCAGCTCACCGGCGGTGAACTCGTCGTCGGCTGCGACTCCGTACTCGAACTCGACGGTCAGGCGCTCGGCAAGCCCGCCTCCCCCGGGGAGGCCCTGGAGCGCTGGCGGGACATGCGGGGCCGGGAGGGCGTGCTGCTCACCGGGCACTGTGTGATCGACACCGCGACGGGCCGTCAGGTCGCCGAAACAGCTGCAACGACCGTACGGTTCGGCACCCCGGACGACGCTGAACTCGCCGCGTACATCGCCACCGGCGAACCCCTTTATGTAGCGGGGGCGTTCACCCTGGACGGGTACGCGTCCCCGTTCATCGACGGCATCGACGGCGACCCGGGCAACGTCATCGGACTGTCGCTGCCGCTCTTCCGCCGGCTGCTCGCGCAGCTGGACGTACGGATCACCGACCTCTGGGCTTGAGCTTCCACGGAGAAACCGAGGTCACCGCCGGCCGGGCACCGGGCGCGCGAACGGGTTCGGCCGAGGCCGGAACACCACCCCGAGCAGCGCGAGCGCCAAGGCGATCCCGGCCAGCACCAGGAGTGCGATCGGCACCCCGCCGGGCTTGTCGGTCAGGTGACTGATCCAGCCGTAATCCTTCTGGGCCGCCTGCAGTTGCGGCCACACCGGACCGCAGGCCGCGTCCAGCCCCAGGGCCGCGATGGCCGGTTCGGGTCGCAGTGTGCCGATCAGCACACCCAGCGCCCCGGCCGCCGCGCAGCGGATGAGGAGTTGGTGGGTCTGCCCGGTGTCCGCGCCGATCACCTCCGCCAGCACGAGGGCGACAGCGGCGATGCCCAGCGCCCACACGCCGAGGAAGCGGGACAGGAGTGCCCCGGCGATCCCGGCCGCGGCCATCCCGAGCAGCCAGGGCGCGGCGTTTGACGAACCCTCAAGGCCTAGGCCCGGGTTGCCGCCCGTACGGTCCCAGGCGAACAGTGCGGCCGGGAGCGCGGCCAGGCCGACCGCCATGGCCAGCATCCCCCCGGACACCGACGGGATGCCGCCCTCCCTTCCGTTCCACACTGCGGCGATGAAGCAGGCTGCGAGCGCGAAGACGGGCCACAGGCTCAGCCAAGTCGGGGCGTCGTCGCCTTTCACCAGTTGGATGACTGACACGGTCAAACCCACCAGGCCGAGCCCGAAGACCGCGCGGAAGACGCTGTGGTTGCGGTCCCAGCCCTGGTTGGGCCCGACGAGGGCGAGGCCGGTGGGCAGCAGTGCCAGGACGAGCACAAAAGCGAGGAGTGGCAGGAAGGACAGCCAGGACGTCTCCTGGTGCCACAGCGGATCCAGGATCTTCTTGCCGCCCACCGTGAACAACAGGGGCAGTGCGGCGGCGACGGTGGCGGCCAGGGCCGCGTTCAAGGCCGTACGGTGCCGTGGCGGGCACAGGTGAATCCACAGGACCACGCCGACCAGGACCTGGGTGGCGAAGGCGAAACGCAACAGGTAGATGAGCGCGAACCAGCGCGGGGGCTCGTCGCCACCGTTGCCGAGCAGGTCCAGCAGGGAAGTCGAGGCGCAGCCGGCCAGGCCGATCAGCAGCACTCCGGCCACCGCCCCACGCCGGTCGACGAACCGGGAGTCGGTCAGTCCGGCGCCGCCGATGACCAGCGGGATCGACCAGGGCAGCAGCACCTGGACGAGGTCCCAGAAACCCCAGTCGTTGCCAGTGGCCGCCGGTGCGGGGGCGCCGTAGATGCCACCGGCGCCCGTCGGGGACACCAGGTCGGGCGCCGGGATCTGGGCCCGCAGGAGCACGAGCGCCGTGGCCGTCGAGATGACCACAAGGATGACGGCCGGAAGCCATTCGAAGGACTTCGCGCCGGTCGGCTCGGGCCGCCGTGCGCGACGTTCGGCGACGCCCGCTCCGACCTCGTAGATTCCGCGGAAAAGCCCTCCTCCACCGCCGAACCGTCGTGTCCGCTGACCTGGTGGAAACTCTTGAGCCATGGTGCGCCGCCTCCCCTGCCGGACCCCCGGCCCGGCTCCTTCGCAGCATAGGGGCGCTGGGCCGACGGGGACCCCGGGGCGTCTGACGCGGGCGGCACGGTGGCCCAGTTGTGACTGTCGCGCGACCGGAGCGACTGTGACTGTCGCGCGACCGGGGTGACGCTGATGGGACTGTCGCGCGACCTGGGTGACGCTGACCCGTTCCCGTGATCGACCGGCTAAAATTGGTCTGTACGGGTGAACTTTGTGTGCCAGCATCGGGTTCGGCTTCTAGCCTGCCCCCGTGTCCCGTACCCAACGACCGCTTCGCGCGGCCCTCCTGGCAAGTGTCGGCATGCTGACGGCAGCGGCGGTGACCGGCGGCTGCTCGTCCGACCCGACGTCGCCGACCGCGCGCGGGAGCTCCGCTGAAGCGTCGTCGCAGGCCCCCGCCCCCGCTCCGACGCAGCAGATCCGGACGATCCCCGGGATGCCGCCGGTCCTGGATCCGGCGGACCTCTATTCGGCGGACCGGCCGGGCCAGCTGTCCGACGTGGTGAAGGGCTTCCCGTCGTACGTCTACGTCCCCAACAGCGAGTCGGACACGGTCAGCGTGATCGATCCGGTGACGTACACGATCGTCGACACCATCAAGGTGGACCGGCAGCCGCAGCACGTCGTGCCGTCGTGGGACCTCAAGACCCTGTGGGTGAACAACAACCGGGGGCACACGCTCACCCCGATCGACCCGGCGACCGGCAAGGCGGGCAAGCCCGTCGAGGTACACGACCCGTACAACCTCTACTTCACGCCGGACGGGAATTCAGCCGTCGTGATGGCCTCGATGGACCGCGAACTCGTGTTCCGTGACCCGCACACGATGGCGGTCCAGAAGACCGTCCCGGTGGACTGTTACGGCGTCAACCACGCGGACTTCGCACCGGACGGCTCGTACTTCATCGTGTCCTGCGAGTTCAGCGGCGAGCTGCTGAAGGTCGACACCGTCAAGCGCGAGATCATCGGCAAGCAGAAGCTGGACGCGCACCACTCGATGCCGCAGGACGTCAAGATCTCGCCGGACGGGAAGACCTGGTACGTCGCCGACATGGCCACGGACGGCGTGTGGGTGCTGAACGGCGACACCTTCTCCAAGCCGGTGCTCATGCCGACCGGCAAGGGCGCCCACGGGCTGTACGTCTCACGTGATTCGAAGCAGATGTACATCTCCAACCGCGGTGAGGGCTCGGTTTCGTTGTTCACCTTCGACGGGAAGCAGCCGCTGGGCGGCAAGTTGACCGCCAAGTGGCACCTGCCGGACGGCGGGAGCCCGGACATGGGCGGGGTGTCCGCGGACGGCAAGGTTCTGTGGCTGTCCGGGCGCTACAACAGCGAGGTGTACGCGATCGACACCGCCGACGGGCACCTGATCAAGCGCATCCCGGTCGGCAAAGCACCGCACGGACTGTGCGTCTATCCGCAGCCGGGGCGGTACTCGACGGGGCACACGGGGATCTTCCGGTAACGGTTAGGGAACCTTACGAATTGGGACCCTCGCCCGGACGGGCTACCTTGAAACCGTCGGCGACGTCGCCGACACAAGCCCGGAGCGCCCGGGATCAGCGCATTCGCCCCTTCCCGGGCACGTGGCAGTCGTCACTGTCTTGCAGGGCGGCATCTGTGACGCGTGTCGCGCTCCCTAGACTCTTCGCAGCTTTAGGAGGAGGAGCAATCGTGCGCAAGGTACTCATCGCCAACCGCGGAGAGATCGCTGTCCGAGTAGCCCGTGCTTGCAAGGACGCCGGAATCGAATCCGTCGCCGTCTACGCAGACCCGGACCGGGACGCTCTGCATGTCCGGGTGGCCGACGAGGCCTACGCACTCGGCGGCGACACGCCCGCCGCGTCGTACCTCGACGTCGCCAAGGTTTTGAAGGCCGCCGCAGACTCCGGGGCGGACGCGGTCCACCCCGGTTACGGCTTCCTGTCGGAGAACGCCGAGTTCGCCCAGGCCGTCATCGACGCGGGGCTGACCTGGATCGGCCCGCCGCCGCAGGCCATCCGCGACCTGGGTGACAAGGTCGCGGCCCGGCACATCGCCCAGCGCGCCGGTGCGCCGCTGGTCGCCGGCACGCCCGACCCGGTCACCGGTTCGGCCGAGGTCGTGGAGTTCGCGAAGGCCCACGGCCTGCCGGTCGCCATCAAGGCGGCGTTCGGCGGCGGTGGTCGCGGCTTGAAGGTCGCCCGCAACCTCGAAGAGATCCCGGAGCTGTACGACTCAGCCGTGCGGGAGGCCGTCGCGGCCTTCGGCCGTGGTGAGTGCTTCGTGGAGCGCTACCTGGACAAGCCCCGGCACGTCGAGACGCAGTGTCTGGCCGACCAGCACGGCAACGTCGTGGTCGTGTCCACCCGGGACTGCTCGCTGCAGCGCCGGCACCAGAAGCTTGTGGAGGAGGCCCCCGCGCCCTTCCTCAGTGCGGCGCAGAACGCGGAGCTGTACGCCGCGTCGAAGGCGATCCTGAAGGAAGCCGGCTACTTCGGCGCCGGCACGGTCGAGTTCCTCGTCGGCCAGGACGGCACGATCTCCTTCCTGGAGGTCAACACGCGCCTGCAGGTCGAACACCCGGTGACCGAAGAGGTCACCGGCATCGACCTGGTGCGTGAGATGTTCCGCATCGCCGACGGTGAAGAGCTCGGGTACGGCGACCCCGAAGTCCGGGGGCACTCGTTCGAGTTCCGCATCAACGGCGAAGACCCGGGTCGCGGCTTCCTGCCGGCACCGGGCACCGTGACGACGTGGCAGACCCCGTCGGGTCCGGGCGTACGGGTCGACTCGGGCGTCGAGGCCGGCTCGGTCATCGGCCCGGCCTGGGACTCGCTCCTGGCCAAGCTGATCGTCACCGGCGCGACCCGCAAGCAGGCTCTGGAGCGGGCCAAGCGCGCGATCGCGGAGTTCAAGGTCGAGGGCATGGCCACCGCGCTGACCTTCGACAGCCGGGTTGTCGTGGACCCGGCGTTCGCGCCGGAGATCCACGGTTCGGACGCGGCGTTCACCGTCCACACCCGATGGATCGAAACCGAGTTCGACAACACCATCGCGCCGTTCAAGCCGGTAGGCGGGGACGCGGACGAGCCGACCGAGCGTGAGGCCGTGACCGTCGAGGTCAACGGCCGCCGCTTCGAGGTCGTGCTCCCGGCGTCGCTCGGCACGTCGGCGGCTCCGGCGGCCGGGGCGAAGAAGGCGCCCAAGCGCGGTGGTTCGAAGAAAGCCGGGGCCGCCGCCTCGGGTGACTCGTTGACCTCGCCGATGCAGGGCACGATCGTCAAGGTCGCCGTCGAGGAGGGCCAGGAGGTCGCCGAAGGCGAGCTGATCGTGGTGCTTGAGGCGATGAAGATGGAGCAGCCGCTGAACGCCCACCGGGCGGGCATCGTCAAGGGCCTGACCGCCGAGGTCGGCTCCAGCGTCACCTCAGGCGCGGTCATCTGCGAGATCAAGGACTGACGCGGCAGCAGCGCCAGTAGACACAAAATCGCGGGAGCCGGGTGAACGGATTCGTTCACCCGGCTCCCGCGTTGTGTGCCGGTGTACTACACCTGCTTACCGCGCCCGGCTTACTGTTCCTGGTTGATGCGTGACTCCCGCGCACCGGGAATCGAGCCCGGCAGCGGTTCGCCGTTGAATTCCGTCCGCGCGCCCGGGACGGCCCGCTGGGGGATCTGCGCGACGTGCACCTGGGTGCCGATCGCGGAGAACTCCTCCAGGACCTCCGGCGGGGCCTCCTCGTCGACCACCAGGTGGGTGACCCGCTCGGGGGCGACGGTCTGGAACATGGTGTCCACCCCCATCTTGGTGTGGTCCACCAGGACGACGACCTCGTGCGCGGCCTGGACCAGCGCCCGGTCGACGCTCGCGGAGAGCATGTTCGACGTGGACAGCCCGCGCCCGGGGCTCAGGCCGTTGCCCGACAGGAACGCCCGGCGCACCCGCAGCCCGGACAGGGCCTGCTCGGCACCGCTGCCCACAAGTTCGTAGGACGATCCGCGCAGTGTGCCGCCGGTCATCACCACCTCGACGCGGTTGGCGTGCGCGAGAACCTGGGCGACGAGCAGCGAGTTGGTGACGACAGTCAGGCCCGGGATCCGGGCGAGCCGTCTGGCCAGCTCCTGCGTGGTCGTCCCGGCACCCACCACGATGGCGTCGCCCTCGTCGACCAGCGACACCGCGCGGTCGGCGATGGCGGCCTTCTCGGCGGCGCACAGGTGGGTCTTCTGTGAGTAGCTGGGCTCCCGGGCGAGACCTCCGGGAAGCACCGCGCCGCCGTGGCGACGGTCGAGCAACCCCTCTGCTTCAAGCGCGCGGACATCGCGGCGGACGGTCACTTCTGACGTCTGGACTACGCGGGCCAGCTCTCTGAGGGAGACGGCCCCGTTGGCTCGGACCATTTCCAGAATCAGCTGACGACGCTCTGCAGCGAACACGTGACGAAGGTAACGCGGACGACCGCCTTGTTTCAGCGCTTTGCGGTACTTACCCGAACTTGTTCACGCGTGACGGTGACAGCGGGTACGTTTCCGGGCAGGCGTGACCGTTTTGGTGGTAAGGGGCATATCACCCCGGCAGTGGCGCGGATACACCACAGGGCCGACCCGACGGGCGCGAAGCGCCCCAGCAGCACCCCCACGAAGCGAGGGCGCGCAGCGCCCCGAGCGCGCCCACCACGGGGCGAGGGCGCGCAGCGCCCCGAGCGCGCCCGGAGGGCGCGGCCCGACCGGGCGACGCGCGGGCGCCGAACGGCCCCGGAGCGCAGCGACGGGGAC
>NZ_JBXAWK010000084.1:0-21926 GCF_057291755.1 Kitasatospora sp. UYEF31 | reverse complement strand
CCCGACGATCCAACCACACGCCGCAGCAGGACCTCACACGCCGTCACGGAAACGCGTCCTGCATCACGCTCCGATTACCCGCTGAATGTTTACGTCCGCAGTCCCCTGCGCTCGACGCCGAACTCCCAGCTCAGCCGTGCAGATGACTTCGAACATTGACACGCGTACACATGCGACAGACCCCGGTGGGAAACCCAGCCGGGGTCTGTTCCGTACCGCCCTACCTCACGCGGTCGCCAGTTCGTAGACCCCCGCCAGGCTCGGCGCCTCCAGCACGTCCGGCAGCGACAGTCGCCGCTTCGTCTCGCGCTCCAGCATCACCAGCAGCGACAGCAGCTGCACCGAGTCCCATCCGGGCACCGCGTCGAAGCCGGCGGCGACGTTGTCGGGCGTCACGTCGAGGCCCAGTTCGTCACGGACGAGCACAATGAAATCGTCGATCGAGTTCACGCGGGTATTCCTTCGGGATCAGAGTTCAGTGAAGAGTTTTGCGAACCGGAGAATTCGGCGGTCAGCGTGAGGTGGCCGGGCGGCCCGGCGATCTCCAGCAGATCATGCCGGAAGGACTTCTCCGTACCGTCCACGCCGTCCGAACCATCCGAAGCGCCCGAACCGTCCACGCCGCCCGAACCGCCCGAACCGCCCGAACCGCCCGAACCCTCGACAGTGAACCCGCCCTGCGGGTAGAAGTCCTCAACCTTGCCGTTCTTCGCGCTGCGCCGGAAGGCAGCCCGCACCTCGACCACCCCGGAGGACCGCAGGTGGCCCAACAGAGCGGACAGGCAAGCCTGTTCAACCCCGCGGGAGAACACCCGGCAGCTCAGCAGAAAGTTGTCGATGTGCGCCGTGGAGCCGTCCACGCGGACGAACACCGCGCCCACCAGGCCGTTGTCCCCGAACCGGTCGGCGGTGTGGATACCCAGGACCAGCGCCGACGGGTCGGCCAGGAGCGCGCGGACGTCCGCCGGCTGAAGGCGTTCGGTCGTCAGGTTGAACTGGTTCGTCCGCAGCGTGATCTGCGAGACGCGCGCCACCTCGCGTTCCCCGGCCGCCGCCAGGCGGACGGTCACGCCCAGTTCGCCCAAGTAGTCGTCGAGGGAGTCGAAGTCGCTGAGGAAGTCGCGGCGTTCGGCCTCCTCGCGGTAACGTCCCGGGCGGTCACGGTCCTCGGTGGTCGTCTCCTTGACGTCGAACCAGCCGTCACGCAGCAGCTTGGCCGCGTGCAGTGCCGGTTCGGTGTCGAGCGGGATCACCGAGACCTCGGGCAGTTCGCTGCGGACCAGTCCGCACTCGTACGCGCTGTCGTCGGCGAACACGAAGGAGTCGGTGCCGAGGTTGAGGTCGGTGGCCAGCTCGCGCAGGTTGTCGTGCTTGGGCCGCCAGTTGGCGGTGACGCGGACGAAGTCCTCTTCGCGCAGCGTCATGCCGGGGTGGCCGCGCAGCACTTCCCGTACGGGATCGAGGTCGTTCTTGCTGACGGCGGCCAGCAGGACACCCTGGGAGGCGAGTTGCTTCGCCACCTTCTGGAAGGCCCGGAAGGCCTCGCCGCGGTAGCTTTCGGCGACCTCGATGCCGTCGGCCCCCACCTCGCCGAGGATGCCGCCCCACACCGTCTCGTCCAGGTCCAGGACGAGGGTCTTCTTCGTGCGGCCGGTGATGTGCCGGGCCAGGTGGCCGACCTCGCGGGCGTAGGCCGCCAGCAGGTCGGGACCGATGTGCGCCTTGGCGTAGACGGTCAGCCGGGGGTCGGCGGCGGCGACGCCTTCGGCCAGCAGCGGGTCCAGGTCGATGACGACGAGACCAGGGTGACTTTCCGTCAGCCGCAGCAGGCGCGCGTTGGCCTCACGCCAGACCGCGCCGAGCTGCGCCCGGGACCGGTGGTCGACCAGCTGCGCGGTGACGGAACGCGGCAGGGCCAGCGTGTTCAGCACCAACGTGCCACGCGACACCGACTCGAAGCGGCTGACAAGACCTTCCAGGAGCCGCAGCTTCGCGTCCAGGACCTGCGCGACGTCGTCGGGCCGCCACGGGAGCGGCAGTTCGTCGAGGACGATCTGCGGATCGAGGACGCAGCAGACGATCTCGGACTCGGAGGCGTACAACCGGCTCGCCGGGTCGGACAGTTCGAAGACGTACGAGTCGAAGTCCGCCACATGCGGGCGCAGGAGCAGTCCGTGCCGGGCCAGTTCGCCGGTGAGGACGGGCACCAGCGTGGAGACGGTGCCGTGGCCGGTGACCGCGATCCGCACGACGGCCGTCCCGGGGTGCGCGCCGAGGATCTCGTCCGGGTTGAGCCGGGCGAGCAGTCGGCCCGCGCGGACGATGTCGTCGCCGTCGGGGCCGGCGTCGGCCAGCAGCGGCTGGACACGCGGGTACTGGGCGGTGAGCTGCCCGGTGCGGTGCAGTTCGACGAGGTCGGTCACGGCCACGGCGTCAGAGCCTTTCCAGCGCGAAACCGGATTTGATCCATTTGCTCGACTCGACGGAGATGCCGAGCACCCGGTCGCCGGGGACGAGCTGCGGCAGGGTCTGCTCCAGCTGGAAGAACGGCGTCGCGTTCGCGGTGTTCGCGATCTGCCGGACGCAGCTGACTTCTTCGGCACCCGGCATCGCCAGCTGCTTGACGATTTTCGCGGTCATCCGGCCCGAAAGCTGCGGCGGCAGCAGGTAGTCGACGTCGAGCGCGGTCCAGCCGAGGTCGTCCAGGATCTCCTTGGCGATCTCCTGGGACATGAGCGGCACCGATTCCTCGATGGCCTTGTAGTCCTCCTGGAGCGACGGCTTGTCCGAGTTGCGGTCGAGCGGGCCGAACCATTCGACGACCTGGCCGGGTGCGCGGCCCAGGCCGGTGAGGCGGTTGAGGACACGGCGGATGACGACCGTGTCGGGCACCGGGTCTGCGGTCAGGACGGCCGCTCCGGCGCCGTCGCCGAACAGCACCAGGTTGACGATCTCACCGGGCGTCAGTCTGGTGAAGTCCACGTCCGGGTCCCAGTGCCGGGAGCACAGTTCGCCGCCGATGACCAGCGCGTTGCGGTACTGCCCTGAGCCGAGCATCTGGCGGCCGACGTCGAGGGCCTGGACGGCGCCCGCGCAGCCCGACTGGAGCTGGTAGGTCGCCACATCGTTGATGCCCAGGCGGTCTGCGACCATGTTGACCGTGGCCGGCATCAGCTGGTCGGGGGTGGCGGTGGCGAGGACCATGAGGTCGATGTCGCCCGCGACGAGTCCCGCGGACTCCAGCGCGCGGCCGCCGGCGAGTGCGCCGAGTTCCGCCAGGGAGGTGCTCAGCACACCCGTGTCGAGGTCGACGGCCAGGTGCCTGGACTCGGTGCCGATGAAGGCCTCGACCCACTGCTCCCACAGGTGGTCCGTGCCGAACCGGCGGGCGAGGGTGGCGTTGTCCAGGGCAGGGCCCGGCAAGGCGGTCCCCACCGACAGTATGCGGACGTCTGGGGATTGCATCCCGGTCCCTTCGTGGCTGCGCGGCTCTATCCGATGTCGCCCATGGTCGTCGGCCGGGCTAAAGGCGCACTTATTCGCCTCTTGGCTTTAGGTCGCGTGAAGGGCCCACTTAGTCGGCTCAACGAACCTGGAGGGCAACCTGCATACGCTCGCTTGAGGGACCTTCCCTGCGGCTGCTCGAGGGACGGGTCCCATGGCAAACGAAGACAAGCTCCGCGACTACCTCAAACGGGTGACGGCCGACCTCCAGCAGGTACGCCGCCGGCTGCGGGACGTAGAGGCGCGGGAGCACGAGCCGATCGCCGTCGTCGGTGTGGGGTGCCGGTTCCCGGGCGGGGTCACGTCGCCGGAGGAGCTGTGGAGCCTGGTCGCCGGGGCCGGTGACGCCGTCTCAGAATTCCCGGACAACCGCGGCTGGGATCTGGACACGCTGCGTGACTCCGACCCGGCGAAGCCCGGCACGAGCTATGTGACGCGCGGCGGGTTCCTGTACGACGCGGACCGGTTCGACAGTGGGTTCTTCGGCATCTCACCGCGTGAGGCCGAGGCGATGGAGCCGCAGCAGCGGGTGCTCCTGGAGACCGCGTGGGAGGCCTTCGAGCGCGCGGGCATCGACCCGTCGGCACTGGCGGGGTCGGACACGGGTGTGTTCGTCGGTGTGATCGCGCAGGACTACGCGAACACCGAGGACGTGCGGGCCGAACTGGAGGGTTACCTCCTCACCAACACGACCAGCGTCGCCTCGGGGCGTCTGGCCTACACCTTCGGCTTCGAAGGCCCGGCGGTCACCGTCGACACGGCCTGCTCGTCGTCACTCGTCGCACTGCACATGGCAGTTCAGTCGCTGCGCAAGGGCGAGTGCGGCATGGCGCTCGTCGGCGGTGTCACGGTGATGGCCCAGCCGATGCTGTTCACCGAGTTCAGCCGGCAGCGCGGCCTGTCCGCCGACGGGCGCTGCCGGGCGTTCGCCGGCGCGGCCGACGGTACGGGCTTCAGCGAGGGCGCCGGTCTGCTCGTCGTGGAGCGCCTGTCGGACGCGCAGCGCAACGGGCATCAGATCCTCGCGGTCGTCCGGGGTACGGCCGTCAACCAGGACGGTGCGAGCAACGGCCTGACGGCGCCGAACGGACCGGCGCAGGAGCGGGTCATCCGCCAGGCGCTGGCCGACGCCGGGCTGACGTCCGACCAGGTCGGCGCGGTCGAAGCGCACGGTACGGGCACGAAGCTCGGCGACCCGATCGAGGCGCAGGCCCTGATCAACACCTACGGGCAGGGGCGGGCCGACGACCGGCCACTGTGGCTGGGGTCGTTGAAGTCCAACATCGGCCACACCCAGGCAGCCGCCGGTGTCGCCGGGATGATCAAGATGATCATGGCGATGCGCCACGGTGAGCTGCCGCGCACATTGCACGTCGACGAACCGACCCCGCACGTGGACTGGTCGGCCGGTGCCGTACGGCTGCTGACTGACCATCTGTCCTGGCCCGAAGCCGAAGAGCCGCGCCGGGCGGGCATTTCGTCCTTCGGCATCAGCGGCACCAACGCGCACGTCATCATCGAGCAGGCCCCGGTTCCTGAGGTCAAAACCGAAGAGGAAGACGTCGTACGGATCACCCCCGCGCCGTCGTTGCTCGCCGTGTCGGCGAAGACCGCGGTGGCGCTGGCCGGCCAGACCGCCGGACTCCGCGGGTTCCTCGCGGAAAACCCCGAACTCGACCGTACGGATGTCTCGCGCGCTCTGGCGTCGCGGACGCTCTTCGAGCACCGGGCTGTGCTCGTGGGCGACGAGCTGGTCACCGGCACGGCGACCGGCGGGAAGCTGGCGTTCCTGTTCACCGGCCAGGGCGCGCAGCGCATCGGTATGGGAGCCGGACTGGCCGCGGAGTTCCCGGTGTTCGCCCAAGCACTGGACGCCGCCTACGCGGCCTGCGACCGGCACCTCGACGTCCCCCTACGCGACGCCGTCACCAGCGACCTGATCCACCGGACCGCCTACACCCAACCCGCCCTGTTCGCCCTGGAGACCGCACTCTTCCACCTCGTCACCTCCTGGGGCGTCACCCCGGACTACCTCGCCGGACACTCCATCGGCGAAATCACCGCCGCCCACACCGCCGGAGTCCTGTCCCTGGACGACGCCGCCGCACTGGTGTGCGCACGCGGACGCCTGATGCAGTCCCTCCCCGCCGGCGGCGGCATGCTCGCCGTCCAGGCCGACGAAGCCACAGTGACCCCGTACCTGAACGACTCGGTTGCGATCGCCGCACTCAACTCAGCCGACGCGACCGTCCTGTCCGGCGACCTCAAGGCCCTGGAACAGGTCAAGAAGGCACTGGGCGAGAAGGACACCAAGTCCAAACTGCTCACCGTCAGCCACGCCTTCCACTCCCCCCTGATGGACCCGGTCCTCGACCAGTTCCAGGAAATCGCCGCACAGCTCACCTACAACAAGCCGACCATCCCGATCATCTCCACCGTCACCGGCGAACCAGCCGACCGCCTCGACGACCCCCACTACTGGACCGGACACCTCCGCGACACCGTCCGCTTCCAACACGCGCTCCAGACCCTGGACGCGGCGGGCGTCACCACGTACCTCGAACTCGGCCCGGACAGCACCCTCAGCACCCTCGCCGCAGCGAGCCTCGACGCTGTCCTGGTCCCCCTGCTGCACAAGACCCGGGACGAAGCACGGAGCGCCACGACCGCGCTGGCCGCCCTGCACGTCAACGGGCACGCACCGTTCACCGGCAGCGGGCCGTCCACGGTGGACCTCCCCACCTACGCCTTCGAGGACCACCGCTACTGGGTCAAGCGCGTCCGTAAGTCGGCCGACGTCTCCGCAGCGGGGCTGAGCGCCGCGGAGCACCCGCTGCTCGGTGCCGTCGTGTCCCTCGCCGACGCGGACGGGACACTGCTCACCGGCCGGCTCTCCGTACAGACCCACCCGTGGCTGGCCGACCACGTCGTGAACGGCATGGTCCTGCTGCCGGGAACCGCCTTTGTGGAACTGGCGATCCGCGCCGGGGACCAGGTGGGCACGCCCCGGGTCGGGGAACTCACCCTCGAAGCACCGCTGGTGCTTCCCGTGTCCGGTGCGGTGCGGCTGCAACTCACCGTCGCCGCGGCGGAGAACGACGGCAGTCGCGCGCTGACCGTCCACTCGCGCCCTGCGGACGCCACCGACGAGGAGCAGTGGACCCGGCACGCCAGTGGCCTGCTGACCGCCGGGGCTCCGGTTCCTGACGTCGGATCAGACGTGTGGCCGCCGACCGGTGCGACCCCCCTCGACACCGGGGGTTTGTACGGACTGCTCGCCGGACACGGCTACACCTACGGCCCGGTCTTCCAGGGCCTGCGGGCGGCCTGGCGGATGGGCGAGGACCTGTACGCGGAGGTGGCCCTGCCCGAAGGCACAGAGAACACCGGTGCGTTCGGCATCCATCCGGCACTGCTCGACGCCGCGCTGCACCCGATGCTGCACGCCGCGTTCGCGGACCCGGACACCGAGTCGCCCGTACGGCTGCCGTTCTCGTGGACGGGCGTTGAATTGCACGCCGTCGGCGCGTCGACCGTACGGGTGCATCTGTCCCCCACGGGCACTGATTCGGTCGCCCTGCGGATCACGGACCCCACGGGCGCGCCGGTGGCCACCGTCGGGTCGCTGCTCGTCCGGCCTGTGCCGGTTGTCCGGAACACCGTCGAGGACCTGTACGTCGTCGACTGGACCGAGGTCGCGACCCCGGAGGAATCCGTCAGCTGGACGCTCGGGGACAGTTACGAACCCGACGCGCTGCTCGCAGGTCCGCGCTGTGACGCCGTTGTGGTCCCGGTGACCGGAACAGCCGACGGTGACGTCCCGGCGGCGGCCCGCGCGCTGACCCACCGGGTCCTCGCGCTGCTCCAGTCCTGGCTCGCGGACGACCGGGCCGCTGACACCTTGCTTGTCCTGAAAATCGCCCCAGGCCTGGTCACGGCGCCGGTCCTCGGCCTGGTGCGGTCCGCGCAGGCCGAGTTCCCGCGTCGGTTCGTCCTGCTTGAGGCGGATTCCGCCGAGCTGATCACCGCGGCTCTGGCCACCGGCGAAGCAGAGATCTCCGTACGCGACGGCAAGCTCCTCGTCCCACGCCTGGTCCGGGCAACCACATCCGAGGCCACCACATCCGAGGGCACCGCGGCTGAGGGCACCACACCGCTGGACACCAACGGAACCGTCCTCATCACCGGCGGCACCGGCGCGATCGGCGCGCTGACTGCCCGTCACCTGGTGGTGGAGCACGGCATACGCCACCTGCTGCTGTCCAGCCGGCGCGGACCGGGCAGTGAACACGCGGACGAACTGGCCGCCGAACTCGCAGCGCTGGGCGCGGAGGTCACCATCGCCGCGTGCGACGCCGCCGACCGGGACGCGCTCGCCGCGATGCTGGCCGCCGTTCCCGCCGCGCACCCGCTCACCGCCGTCATCCACGCGGCGGGGGTCCTGGACGACGGCGCGCTGGAGTCGATGACACCCGAGCGCATGGACGCCGTCGCCCGACCCAAGGTCGACGCCGCCTGGAATCTGCACGAACTCACGGACGATCTAAAGGCGTTCGTCCTCTTCTCCTCCGTAGCCGCCCAGGTGGGCAACGCGGGCCAGGCGAACTACACCGCAGCCAACACGTTCCTGGACGCGCTCGCCGCGCACCGGCAGTCCCTGGGGCTGCCGGGCACCGCAACGGCCTGGGGACTGTGGGGCGGCACCGGCATGGCCGACGGGATGAGTGCCGGCTCCGGCCTCGCACCCCTGGACGCAGCGCAGGGGATGAAACTCCTCGACGCGGCGCTCGCCGACAGCCGCGCGTTGCTCATCCCGGCGAAGCTCGACCAGGCGGCGCTGCGGGCCCAGGCCGCGTCCGGTGTGCTGCCCGCGCTGCTGCGCGGCCTCGTCCGGGCACCCGCCGCGCGGCGCAACGCCGCCGCCACCGGCGACAAAACCCTTGTCGGGCGGCTCAGTCCGCTCACGGAGGCCGAGCAGACGGCCCTGCTCCTTGATCTCGTCCGCACCCAGGTCGCGTCCGTCCTGGGCCACAGTTCACCGGACACGCTCGACGCGCACCGGCCGTTGAAGGACAGCGGGTTCGACTCGCTCACCGTGGTCGAGTTGCGCAACCGGCTGAACGCCGCGACCGGGCTGCGGCTGCCGGCCACGCTGGTCTTCGACCACCCGACACCGGCCGCGATGGCCGGGTTCATCCGTACGGAACTCATCGGTTCCACGGTCCGACCCCCGGCGGTGACCGTCCGGAAGGCGTCCGACGACGATCCGGTCGTCATCGTCGGCATGGCATGCCGCTACGCGGGTGACGTCGCGTCACCGGAGGACCTGTGGAAGGTCGTGGCCGACGGCGTCGACACCATCACGCCGTTCCCCACGGACCGCGGCTGGGACCTGGAGAACCTTTACCACCCGGACCCCGACCATCCGGGCACGTCGTACACCCGGCACGGCGGATTCGTGTCCACGGCGGCCGACTTCGACGCCGGGTTCTTCGGCATCAGCCCGCGGGAGGCGCTGACCGCCGACCCGCAGCAGCGGCTGCTCCTGGAGACCGCGTGGGAGACCTTCGAGCGGGCCGGCATCGACCCGGCGTCCCTGCGGGGAAGTGACACCGGCGTGTTCGCCGGTGCCATCGCCAACGACTACATCACGCGCCTGGGGCGGATCCCGGAGATCGCCGAAGGCTACGTCTCCACCGGCGCGACCATGAGCGTCGCATCGGGCCGTATCTCCTACCAGTTCGGCTTCGAGGGACCGGCCGTCACCGTCGACACGGCCTGCTCGTCCTCGCTGGTGTCCGTGCACCTGGCCGCGCAGTCCCTGCGCCTGGGCGAGTGCTCACTCGCGCTGGCTGGCGGCGCGACCGTGCTCGCCGGGCCGACGAACTTCATCGAGTTCAGCCGCCAGCGCGGTCTGGCGCCGGACGGTCGCAGCAAGGCGTTCGCCGCCGCCTCGGACGGCGTCGCGTGGGGTGAGGGCGTCGGCCTGCTGCTCCTGGAGCGGCTTTCGGACGCGCAGCGCAACGGGCACACCGTCCTTGCCGTGGTGCGGGGTTCGGCCGTCAACCAGGACGGTGCGAGCAACGGCCTGACCGCGCCGAACGGCCCTTCACAGGAGCGGGTCATCCGCCAGGCGCTGGCCGGCGCGGGACTGACACCGGATCAGGTCGACGCCGTCGAGGCGCACGGAACGGGTACGAAGCTCGGCGACCCGATCGAAGCCCAGGCCCTCATCAACACGTACGGCCGGGGACGGCCCGACGACAAGCCCTTGTGGCTGGGCTCGGTGAAATCCAACATCGGCCACACGCTGGCCGCCGCCGGTGTCGCGGGAATCATCAAGATGGTCATGGCGCTGCGCAACGGCGTACTGCCGCGCACGCTGCACGTCGACGCGCCGTCCCCGCACGTGGACTGGTCGGCGGGCGCGGTCCGGCTGCTGACTGAACCTCAGGCGTGGCCGGCGAACGACAGCACCCGGCGGGCCGGTGTGTCGTCCTTCGGGATCAGCGGGACCAACGCGCACGTCATCATCGAAGAGGCTCCCGTACGGGAGTCCGGCGCGGCACAGTCCAGCCCGGAGACGGACGGCCCGGCGGCGCCACTGCTGCTCTCGGCGAAGACCGCCGGAGCACTGCCGGGTCAGGCCGCGCGCCTGCGTGACCTGCTCAGCACCGGAGTCAGCCTCCCGGCGGTCGCGCGGGCACTTGCCACGACGCGTACGGCGTTCCCGTACCGGGCCGCCGTCACCGGGAGCTCGCGCAAGGCCGTCGTCGAAGCGCTCGACGCGCTGGCGCAGGGCGCGACGGACGGGACCGGCTCGCCGGCCGGCGGGAAGCTGGCGTTCCTGTTCACCGGCCAGGGCTCCCAGCGGCTCCGCATGGGCGCCGGGCTGGCCGAGGCGTTCCCCGTGTTCGGCGAGGCACTGGACCAGGCTTACGCGGCGTGTGACCGCCACCTGGAGGTGCCCCTGCGCGACGCCGTGGGCAGCGGGCTGATCCATCAGACGGCCTACACCCAGCCGGCCCTGTTCGCCCTGGAGACCGCGCTGTTCCGGCTTGTCACCTCATGGGGCGTCAGGCCGGACTACCTGGCCGGGCACTCCATCGGGGAGATCGCCGCCGCGCACGCGGCCGGAGTGCTGTCGCTGGACGACGCCGCCACGCTGGTGTGCGCACGCGGACGGCTGATGCAGGCACTTCCGGCGGGCGGCGGAATGCTCGCCGTCCGGGCCGACGGGGCCGCAGTCGCTCCGTACCTGAACGACGCGGTCTCCATCGCGGCGCTGAACGGTCCGGGCGCGACTGTCCTTTCGGGGGAGGTGAACGCGCTGCGGAAGGTCAAGGCGACACTGGACGAGCAGGGCGTCAAGTCCAAGCTGCTCAACGTCAGCCACGCGTTCCACTCCCCGCTGATGGACCCGGTCCTCGCGCAGTTCCGTGCGGTCGCAGCCGGACTGACCTACCACGGGCCGACGGTCCCGGTCGTCTCCACCGTCACCGGCGAAATCGCCGACCGGCTCGGCGACCCGGACTACTGGACCGGGCACCTCCGCGACACCGTCCGCTTCCAGCACGCGGTCCAGACCCTGGACGCGGCGGGCGTCACCACGTACCTCGAACTCGGCCCGGACAGCACACTGACCACCCTCGCCGCGGCGACCAGCGACGCCTTGGTCATCCCCCTGCTGCACCGGACCCGGGCCGAACCGGGCGCGCTCGCCGCCGCCCTGGGGCGCCTGCACGTCGCCGGGACCACGGTCGACTGGACCGCCTACTTCGGCGCCGGGGCGGCGACCGCGCTGCCCACCTACGCGTTCGACCACCAGCGCTACTGGCTCGAAGCCGGGAGCGCGCCGTCGGACGCGGCCGGGCTCGGCCTCGAAGCCGCCGGCCACCCGCTCCTGGGTGCGGCGGTCGCGCTCGCCGACGAGGACAAGTTCATCCTGACGGGGCGTCTGTCGCTGAGCTCGCATCCGTGGCTGGCCGACCACACGGTGGGCGGCACCGTCCTGCTGCCGGGCACCGCGTTCGCCGAACTGGCGCTGCGGGCCGGCGCGGAGGCCGGAGCGCCGGTCGTGGAGGAACTCACCCTCAACGGACCGCTGGTGCTGGCCGGATCCGGTTCCGTCCAACTCCAGGTGACCGTCGGCGCGGCCGACGGGGACGGGCGCCGTACGGCCGGGATCTTCGCGAGGTCCACCGGGGCAGGCGACTGGACCTGTCACGCGACCGGTGTCCTGGCGGTCGCCCCGGACACCTCCACGGGCAACGCGCCTGACACTTCGCCGGCCAGTTGGCCGCCGCCCGGCAAGCCGCTGACCGTGGCGGGGCGCTACGAGGAACTGGCCGACCGTGGTTACCAGTACGGCCCGGTCTTCCAGGGTGTGCGGGCCGCCTGGCGCGACGGGGACGACCTGTACGCCGAGGTTGTACTCGCCGACGACACGTCAGTCAGCGGATTCGGTCTGCACCCGGCGCTGTTCGACGCCGCCCTGCACGTCCTCGCCTTCGCCGCGGTGGAGGACACCACGGCGGCCGACGACGTCCGGCTGCCGTTCTCGTTCGCCGGGCTCCAGGTGCACACGAACGGTGCGCGGGCCCTGCGGATCCGGATCTCCCCCACCGGGGAGGACACCTTCGCGCTGACCGTCGCCGACACCGCCGGAGGCGCGGTCGCCACCGCCGCGCTGACCGTACGGGCCGTCCCCGCCGGGGCGCTGGCCGCACTCGGCGGATCCGGGGCCGCCGTCGAGCCGCTCTACGGGGTGGACTGGACGGAGCTGACACTTCCGGCGTCCGGGCCGGCCTGCGCCGTACTGGACGGCGCCGGCTGGAACCTGCCGGGCATTCAGTACACCGGCCTCGCCGCGCTGACCACGGCGGCGGCCGTACCGGATTGTGTCCTCGCTCCGTTCGACACCGCCGGCCTGACCGTCCAGGAAGCGCTGCGGCAGACTCTGACGCTGCTTCAGGAGTGGCTTGCGGAGCCCCGGTTCGCTGGTTCGAAGCTTGTGCTGGTGGTCCGCGGGTCCGACGACCTGACGCCGGCCGCAGTCCGGGGTCTGGTCCGCAGCGCCTGCTCGGAGAACCCGGACAGGTTCGCCCTGCTGGACACCGACGACCACGCCGCATCGCTGCGGAACGTCAGTGCCGCGCTGGCCCTCGGCGAACCCGAAGTCGAACTGCGCGCGGGAACAGCGCGCGGAGCCAGGCTCGTCCCGCTGGCCCAGGACGGACCGGCCGCGACTGTCTTCGACGCCACCGGAACCGTGCTGGTCACGGGTGCCACCGGCGCGCTGGGCGGCCTGGTCGCCCGGCACCTGGTGACGGAGCACGGCGTACGGAACCTCCTGCTGACCAGCCGTCGCGGCCTCGCCGCGACCGGGGCCGCCGAACTGGCGACGGAGCTCCGCGCGCTGGGCGCCGCTGTCACGGTCGCAGCCTGCGACGTGGCCGACCGGGCGGCGCTCGCCGCACTGCTGGCCACCGTCCCGGCCGGGCACCCGCTCACCGGCGTGGTCCACGCGGCCGGTGTCCTGGACGACGGGACGATCGCGAGTCTCACGCCGGAGAGCCTGGAGCGCGTACTGCGACCCAAGGTCGACGCGGCCCTGAATCTGCACGAACTCACTGACGGATTGCGGGCATTCGTCCTATTCTCCTCGCTCGCCGGCGTCATCGGCAGCCCCGGGCAGGGCAACTACGCCGCGGCGAACTCCTTCCTGGACGCGCTGGCCCGGCACCGCGACGCCGGCGGGCTTGCGGCGACAGCGGTCGCCTGGGGCCTGTGGGCGGAGACCGGGGAACTGACCGGCGACCTGGACGCGGCGGCGCTCACCCGGCTCGCCCGCGGCGGCATCGCGCCGCTGGCTTCGACTGCCGGACTCGCCCTACTCGACCGCGCGCTGGCGGCCGGACGCCCGGATGTGGTGGCCGCGAAGCTCGACAAGTCCGCGCTGCGCCGCCAGGCCGAAGCCGGGACGCTCCCGGCGCTGCTGCGCCCGCTGGTCCGGACCACCGGGCGGCGTGCGGCCGTCGGGACCGGAGTCACGCTGGAACAGCGGCTGGCCGCCGCTCCCGAAACGGAACACAGCCGGATCGTCCTGGAGCTGGTCCGTACGACGGTCGCCTCCGTCCTCGGCCACGCCGACAGCACGGGGATCGGTGCCGACCAGGCGTTCAAGGAACTGGGCTTCGACTCGCTGACCGCAGTCGAGTTCCGGAACCGGATGAACGCGGCCACCGGGCTGCGGCTGCCCGCCACGGCGGTGTTCGACCACCCGAGCCCGGCCGCGCTCGCCGGGTTCCTGCGGGCCGCCGCCGCGCCCGCGCCCAGCGCGCCCGTCTCCATACTCGACGAACTCGACCGGCTGGCGGGACTCCTGGGCGCGGTCGGGGACGGCGAACGCACCGCGGTCGGTGTCCGGCTGCGCGGCATCCTCGGGTCCTGGAAGGACGCTCCACAGCCGGTCGCCGCTCCGGCGGACACCGCGGAGCAGCTGCGGACGGCTTCAGCCGACGACATCTTCAGCTTCATCGACCGGGAGCTGGGCCGGTCCGCCGGATGACGACCAGCCCTGCCCCCATCACCCCACCTGAAGGAATCCCGCACCGATGACGGCCGCCGACGCCACACCACAGACGACCGAAGAGAAGCTCGTCGACTACCTCCGCTGGGTGACGGCCGACCTGGCCGAGACGCGGCAGAAGCTCCAGGACCTCCAGGACGCCGCCGCCGAGCCGGTCGCCGTCGTCAGCATGGCGTGCCGCTATCCGGGCGGGGTCCGCAGCCCCGAGGACCTGTGGAAACTGGTCATGGACGGCACGGACGCGATCTCGGCGTTCCCGGAGGACCGGGGCTGGGATACGGGGAACCTGTACGACCCGGACCCGGAGCGGCACGGCACGTCGTACTCCCGGCACGGCGGATTCCTCGACGAAGCCGGGCACTTCGACGCGGGGCTGTTCGGGCTGAGCCCGCGTGAGGCGATCGCGACGGACCCGCAGCAGCGGCTGCTCCTGGAGACCGCGTGGGAGGCCTTCGAGCGTGCGGGCATCGACTCGAAGTCCCTGCGCGGCAGTGACACCGGGGTGTTCGCCGGTGTCATGTACAGCGACTACGCGACCCGGCTGCAGAGCGTCCCACCGGAGTACGAAGGCCTGCTGGGCAACGGCAGCGCGGGTTCGGTGGCGACCGGGCGGATCGCCTACACCTTCGGCCTCCAGGGCCCGGCGATCACCGTCGACACCGCCTGCTCGGCCTCACTCGTGGCCGTCCACCTGGCCGTCAGGTCCCTGCGGCAGGGCGAATGCTCGCTCGCGCTCGCCGGCGGTGCGACCGTACTGTCGACGCCCGGCCTGTTCGTCGAGTTCAGCCGCCAGCGCGGCCTGTCGCCGGACGGCCGCTGCCGCGCCTACGCCGGCGCGGCGGACGGTACGGGCTTCGGCGAGGGTGCCGGACTCATCGTCCTGGAGCGGCTTTCCGACGCGAAGCGCAATGGCCACCCGGTCCTCGCGGTGATCCGCGGCAGCGCGGTCAACCAGGACGGTGCCAGCAACGGGCTTACCGCGCCCAACGGGCCCGCGCAGGAGCGGGTCATCCGCAAGGCCCTGTCCGACGCCCGGCTGACGGCCGATCAGATCGACGCGGTCGAAGGCCACGGTACGGGCACCAGGCTGGGCGACCCGATCGAAGCCCAGGCACTGCTCGCGACCTACGGCCGGGACCGCCCCGCGGGACGGCCGCTGTACCTCGGGTCGGTCAAGTCCAACATCGGCCACACACAGGCGGCGGCCGGCGTCGCCGGGATCATCAAGATGGTCATGGCGCTGCGCAATTCCGTACTGCCGTCGACGCTGCACATCGACCAGCCGTCCCCGCACGTGGACTGGGAGCAGGGCTCGGTCAAGTTGCTGACGGAGCCTCAGGACTGGGCCGGCGACTCCCGCCGGGCCGGAGTCTCGTCGTTCGGGATCAGCGGCACCAACGCGCACGTCATCCTGGAGCAGGCACCCGCCACGGAACCCGCGTCCGAAGTGGCCGCCGGCTGCGGACTCCCCCTGGTGTGGCCGCTCTCCGGGCGCAACCGCGCGGCACTCGTCGCCCAGGCCGGCCGGCTGGCCTCCTTCGTGCGCGACTCCCCGGCGGCGGCCCCGGCGGACGTCAGCCTCGCGCTCGCCGCCCGTACGGCATTCGACGAACGCGCCGTCGTAGTGGGCGCGGACCGCGAGACGCTGCTGCGCGCTCTCGACTCCCTCGCCGACGACGCGCGGTCCCCCGCCGTCGTCCACGGCACGGCGACCGCCGCGGGCCGGACGGCGTTCCTGTTCACCGGTCAGGGCAGCCAGCGGCTCGGCATGGGACGCGGGCTGTACGAGACCTCGCCCGTGTACCAGCGGGCCTTCGACGCGGTCTGCGACCGGTTCGACGTTGTACTTCCGCACAGAATAAGCGAGTTGGTGTTCGCCGCGCCGCGGTCGCCGGAGGCCGCGCTGCTCGACCAGACCAGATACACGCAGGCGGCGTTGTTCGCCGTTGAGGTAGCGCTGTTCCGCCTGGTGGAGCACTATGGCCTGCGACCCGACCACGTCATGGGCCATTCGATCGGCGGTGTGTCCGCCGCGCATGTGGCGGGGGTGTTCTCCCTGGACGACGCGGTCGCCCTGGTGGCGGCGCGCGGCCGGCTGATGCAGTCGGCGCGCGACGACGGGTCGATGGTCGCCCTCCAGGGCAGTGAAGCGGAGGTCGACGAGGCTCTGTCCCCGTACGCTGGCCGGGTGTCGATCGCCGCGCTCAACGGCCCCGACGCGACTGTCGTCTCCGGTGACCGCGACGCCGTGGCCGAACTCGGCGCGCAGTGGCGGGCGCGGGGCCGCAAGGCCAAGCGCCTCAAGGTCAGTCACGCCTTCCATTCACCGCACATGGACGCGGTTCTCGACGAGTTCGCGTCCGTCGTACGGACTCTGACGTTCCGTCCGCCGACTCTCGCGGTGGTCTCCGACGTCACCGGGACCGCCGCCACCCCGGCGGAACTGTGCTCGCCCGACTACTGGGTGCGGCACATCAGGCAGCCCGTCCGGTTCCTCGACGGCATGCGCTTCCTGGCGGCCGACGGGGTGACCACGTTCCTCGAACTCGGCCCGGACGGCGTGCTCTCCGCGATGGGCGCGGGCTGCCTGCCCGGTGTCCCCCAACTGCTCGCCCCCGTGCTGCGCGGGGACAAGCCGGAGGCTGAGACGTTCACCGCCGCGCTGGCCCGGGCGTGGACGGCGGGCCGCGCCGTCGGCCTGCGCGGCCTCGCCGCCGACGGCGGCGCGCGGCCCGGGGTCGAACTCCCCACCTACGCGCTCCAGCAGCGCCGGTACTGGCTGGACGCGCCGATGCGCGGGTACGGCACGACCGGCGCCGCCGCGCCCGTCGCCGTGGCGGAAGACCTCCCGGAGGAGACCGACAAGGCCCAGGCCCTGCGCGGACAATTGCTCCACCTGAGCGCCGGCGAGCAGGAATCCGTACTGCTCGATCTCGTCTGCGCCTGCGCCGCCGAAGTCCTCGGGCACGACTCAGTCGATGAGATCACGGTGGACTCGACGTTCCTGGAACTGGGCTTCTCGTCCTTCACCGGCCTGGAGTTGCGCAACCGGCTGGTCGAGCAGACCGGGCTGGAGCTGCCTGCGGTCGTCGTCTTCGACCACCCGGGACCGCTGCCCCTGGCCGCACACCTGCTCACCGAACTCGGGCGCTGAGTAAGCCACTCAGCCGGACAGTCTGGTCCTGACCAGGTTGAGGACGGCCTGCTGGTGCTCACTCAGGAAGAAGTGCCCGCCGGCGAACACCTCAAGGCTGAAGTCGCCCGTGGTGTTCGCCGCCCAGGCGGCGGCCTCGTCCACCGTCGCCTTCGGGTCGTTGTCGCCGATGAGCGCGATGACCGGGCACCGGACCGTACGGCCAGGCTCCGCGGTGTAGGTCTCGATCGCCCGGTAGTCGTTGCGGAGCGCCGGCAGGACCATCCGCAGCATCTCGTCGTCGGCGAGCAGCCGGGCGTCCGTGCCGCTGAGCCGCTGGAGCTGCGCGACCAGGCCGTCGTCGCTCAGGAGGTGGGCGTTCTCGCCGGTGCGCACGGTCGTCGGCCCGCGACGGCCGGAGGCGAACAGCGCCGACGGGCCCGCCGGTCCCAGGCGCAGGGCGACTTCGTACGCCAGGACCGCGCCCATGCTGTGCCCGAAGAAGGCGAACGGCCGGTCACCGGTGCGGTATGGGAGCACACCGGCGATCCGGTCGGCCAGTTCACGGATGTCCGGAACCAGCGGTTCGCGGTGCCGGTCCTGCCGGCCGGGGTACTGGACCGCGAGGACTTCGACGTCCTGGCGCAGACCGGCCGACATGGGGAAGTAGAAGCTGGCCGAGCCGCCCGCGTGCGGGAAGCAGAACAACTGGACTCCCGCTTCGGGCGCCGGGTGGAAGCTGCGGATCCAGTCGTCGGCGTCCGCTGCGGTACCCGTACCGGTGGGGCGGTGCGCGGTCATGCGTGTGGTTCTCCTGTCGTGCTGTCAGAGCTGCTGTCGATGAAGTGTCCGGTGCGGACTGCGCCGCGGGTGTTTTCAGGCCACCGAGCTCAACTCCAGGGCGTGGCCGCCCTGGAGGATCGAGACCTGGAGGTCACGCAGCGACCGGCAGGGCTCGACGCCCAGTTCGGTGATCAGCGTGCGCCGGGCGGACTGGTAGACCTTGAGCGCGTCGGCCTGCCGCTCCGAGCGGTACAGCGCGAGCATGAGCTGCCGCTGGAACGTCTCCCGCAGCGGGTGTTCGGCGATCAACGCGTAGAGCTGCGCTACGAGTTCACGGTGCCGGCCGGTCTCCAGGTCGGCTTCGATCCGCATCTCGACGCACTCGAGCCTGGTTTCGGCCGCCCACATGGAGAACTCGTCGATTATCGGGCCGCCGCGCAGTCCGCCGAGGGCCGGGCCCCGCCACAGGTCGAGGGCGGACTCGAAGGCGTCGGCCGCTTCGGCGTGCCGTCCGGCACGGGCGTGCGACCGGCCCAGTCTGGCGAGTTGCTGGAGGTCGTGCAGGTCGTACCCGGCACCTTCAAGGCACAGTTGGTAGCCGGGCGTCCGGGTGACTATCGATCCCGCGCCGCCCGATCTGGCCAGGAACTTACGCAGTTGGGAAATGTGCACGTGCAACGACGCGGATGCCCGTTTCGGGTGCACATCCGGCCACATCTCCGAGCTGAGCTGCGCCGTCGAGAGCACCTGGTCGGCACGCACCAGGAGCACCGCGAGAAGCAGCTCGACCTTCTGCGCGCTGACCGAGGCGACCACGCCGTCCTCGACCACCCGCACGCTTCCCAGGATTTCATATCGCAAGTTGCACCCCCAAAGAAGAGTCGATGATTCGCCACCACGACGTCGTGGCCCCCCGGACCGCTCAGTTCGGCGTCACCGACTGAAGCTTGCCAGAGCGAAAAGCACACCATACGCCCGGGTGGTGACTTACTGTCAGTCGCAACCCGTTCGTACCGATACACCCGGCCCGACCTCGCAAAGGCTGAATAAGCCCAGCTCAAACGTCGTTTGCTGGAATGAATCCGACATGTCGCAGGCTATTTCCAGCCATTACGGTGATGGTTTTGACGCTCTATGTTTCACCTGGGTGAACAGTGCCGGTCCGGAGCGTGACAATGGCCGCACTTGGCACTGAGCATGCCTTCTGCGGGGATAGGGTTCTGCAAGTGACAAGGGACCGACAAGGCGAACTACTGGCTGTCAGCGACCTCCACGCTGGCATCGCGGCGAACCGGCGGATCGTCGAGTCGATCCAGCCGCGCTCCGCCGACGACTGGCTGATCGTGGCCGGTGACGTAGCCGAGGAGACCCCGGACATCGCCTGGACCCTGGCTCTGCTGGCGGAACGTTTCGCCAAGGTCGTCTGGGTCCCGGGCAACCACGAGCTGTGGACCACCAAGGGCGATCCGGTGCAGGCGCGCGGCGAGGAGCGCTACCGCCACCTCGTCGACCTGTGCCGCGGTCTCGGCGTGGTGACGCCCGAGGACCCGTACCCGGTCTGGACGGGACCCGGTGGTCCGGTCACCGTCGCACCGCTGTTCGTGCTCTACGACTACACCTGGCGTCCGGCTGGCACGCACTCCAAGGAACAGGCGCTGGAATACGCCTACGGGACCGGGGTGGTGTGCAGTGACGAATTCCTGCTGCACCCCGACCCGCATGCGAGCCGTGACGACTGGTGCCGGGCACGGGTCGCACTGACCGAACGCCGCCTCGCCGCCTGCGATCCGGCTGTCCCGCTGGTGCTGGTCAACCACTTCCCACTGGTCCGCACCCCCACTGATGTGCTGCGTTACCCGGAGTTCGCCCAGTGGTGCGGCACGACCGCCACCGCCGACTGGCACACGCGCTTCAACACCGCGGCTGTGGTCTACGGGCATCTGCACATCCCCCGGACGACCCATTACGACGGCGTACGGTTCGAAGAGGTTTCGATCGGCTACCCGCGTGAGTGGCAGGCGCACGGGATGCCCCGCGGTGTGCTGCGGCAGATCCTGCCCGCACGGACGACTGCGGAGACCACTGCGGAGACCACAGCGCAGACAGCTGCGCGGACGCCCGCACAGAAGCCTGTGGAGGGCTCCCGGTGATCGAGCAGATCCTGCCCACCTCGGTGGCCTGTCACGACCTGTTCGACGATCCGCCCGGCGCTGAGCTGTTCCCGGCCGAGGAAGCGCTGTTGACCCGCGCGGTGGAGAAGCGTCGCCTGGAGTTCACCACCGCCCGGCTGTGCGCCCGGCGGGCGCTGGCCGGCCTCGGACTGCCCCCCGCGGCGATCCTGCCCGGTGAGCGCGGTGCGCCGCAGTGGCCCGCCGGGGTCGTCGGCAGCATGACGCACTGCACGGGGTACCGGGCCGCGGCACTCGCCCTGGACTCCGCTGTCCTGACGGTCGGCATCGACGCCGAACCGGACGAACCGCTTCCGGAGGGCGTCCTCAATTCGGTCGCCCTGCCCGCGGAACTGCGGTGGGCCCGGCGGCCGCCGGACGGCGGGCCCGCCCTGGACCGGCTGCTGTTCAGCGCCAAGGAGGCCGTCTACAAGGCGTGGTTCCCGCTGACGGGCAAGTGGCTGGACTTCGCGGACGCTTCGATCGAAGTCGATCTGGCGGCCCGGACCTTCACAGCCGAGCTGCTGGTCCCGCCGCCGACGGTGGCCGGCCGGCCGCTGACCGGCTTCGCGGGGCGGTGGACGGCGCAGCGGGGGCTACTCGTCACCGCGATTGTGGTTCCGGCCCGCTGAAGGGGCTTGCCGGCAGCGGCTCGTCGGCAAGGGGGTTGCCGACGACGCTGCGTCAGGCCGCAGCGACCAGCGAGGCCTGGGCGAAGGACGGTGCGAGGACGGTGTTCGCGGTGACCGTGACTGTGGTGACCCTGGTCGGGGCGACCGGGACGTTGGCGGGCTTGACCACCGCCGGGCGGGCGAAGACCAGGACGCGCAGGGTGACGAAGCGGCCGATGCCGGCCAGGCCCGAGGCCGTCAGGTAGGTGCCCTGTTCGAGGAGCACGCTGGGGTCGGTCTTCAGGGCGTGCAGGCCGAGCATCGCCGCGGTGGTGAACAGGTAGCAGACCAGCGCGGTGGACGCGGACTGGAGGTGGGCCTTCAGGTCGGCCCGGCCGCCGCCGAAGGTGAAGCGGCTGTGCAGTTCGGTCGCGAGGATCGTCGAGAGCACGGTGATGATCGCGTTGGCGAGGGCGATGGTGAGGTGGTCGGTCAGGAGTACGAGTGCGGCGCTGGACGCGAGGCCGGTGCCGCCGCCGTAGACGACAAAGCGCGAGAAGGCCGCGACCGCGCCGGGCTTCGTGTCAGTCGGCGTACGGCCGGACTCGGGCTGGACCTTGACGGTGGCCTGGCCGGCGACTCTGTAGCGACTGTCCACGGGACTCTCCTTCTTCAACGACCGACCCCCTGCCGGTTGTCTAAGTCAACCCTAGGGATCTGCTGACATCCTCCTCCATGGAGCTGACATCCCATGTCAGGTATGGGTAGCCCCACCCCTAGGGGTTGACGCTGTCACCACCCTGAGAGACGGTCCGGTTGGAGCTGGGCGACTCTCGGATGTCACTTCAGATCAGCACTTCTGACGGTCCATCAATTCCCGGTGAATACCCCTGATTCCGGACGCATTCGCACTCGGGAGGCCATTCCCGGGGTCTGTCCGGCCGGAAATCCGGACGACTGACAACCCAGTGGGGGGCCCCCCGCCGGCCCCCCGCGCCCCCCGCGGGGGCGATGGAGAGCCCCCCCCCCCCCCCCGCCGCAGCCAGATGCCCACCGCCCCCCCCCCCGCCGGCCCGGCACCCGCCCCGGCCCGCCCCCCCCACGCCGACACCGCCGCCAACCCCACCAAACCGGAA
>NZ_JBXAWK010000083.1:0-22519 GCF_057291755.1 Kitasatospora sp. UYEF31 | reverse complement strand
ACGCGCGGGCGTCCCAGCCGCACCGCCATGAGGCGGCCGAGCGCAGCGAGGGAGCGCGTCCGGAGGACGCGGCTTTTCCGGGCGACGCGCGGGCGCCGAGCGACGACTGAGCGAAGCGAAGGCGGCGTGAGGACGACGCCCGCGCTTGGAGCCCGGCGTTAGTTACAGTCCTCTGGTGGCCTTGTCGCGGGCCACGTACGCGGCGGCCTGGGTGCGCCGTTCGAAACCCAGCTTCGACAGCAGCGACGACACGTAGTTCTTGACCGTCTTCTCGGCCAGGTGCATCTCGCCGCCGATCTGACGGTTGGTCATGCCCTCGCCGATCAGGTCGAGGATGCGGCGCTCCTGATCGCTGAGCGAGGCCATCTTGTCGTCCTCGCGGTTGCCGCCGCGCAGCCGCTCCAGGACCCGGGCGGTGGCCACCGGGTCGAGGAGGGACTTGCCGGCTGCGACGTCGCGGATCGCGCCGACCAGGTCCTGGCCGCGGATGTCCTTCAGTACGTAGCCGGACGCACCCGCCATGATCGCGTCGAACAGCGCCTCGTCGTCGGAGAACGATGTGAGCATCAGGCAGTGCACGTTGGGGTCCTGGGAGCGGATCTGGCGGCAGACCTCCACCCCGGTGCCGTCGGGCAGGCGCACGTCGAGCAGGGCGACCTGCGGCCGGGTCGCGGGGATGCGGACCAGCGCCTCGGCGGCGGTACCGGCCTCGCCGACGATTTCGATGTCGGTTTCGGCGGTCAGCAGTTCATAGACGCCGCGACGGACCACCTCGTGGTCGTCGAGGAGAAAGACCTTGATCCGTTCCTGTGTACTCACTCGTCCAGGTTCGCACGGCTTTGATCGTTTTGCGCAGGCTGCCGACCTGCTGGGGAGCGGCGGTCAGTCGGCCGACGGGGGGACGGGGCGCTCGAAGAAGGTTTCCAGGGAAACGGTCGCCCGGGTTCCGCTGACTCCGCCGATCGCGTACAGCCTGCGCAGGACGTCCTGGAGCCCCTCGGTGGTCGCGGTACGCACTTTCACCAGGTTGGAGGCATTGCCCGCGATGACGCGCGCCTCCTGGATCTCGGGGATGGCGGCGAAGGCTTCGGCCGAAGCGCCCATCCAGGCCGACGACTCGACCATGACAAAAGCCAGGACGTCTCGGCCGAGGGCGGCCGGGTTCACTTCCACTGTCGTGCGGCGGATGGCCCCGCGTTCCCGAGCAGGTTTCCAACATCGCCTTCGGCGGCCCGAAGAACAACCGCCTCTTCAGCACGGCGACGACGACGCTGTACTCGCTGGTGACGGCGGTGACCGGGGTCCCGGGGATCCGGTCCACCCGCTGACGGCCGAACCATGAGTTCAAACCCCGGCCCACACTTCCGTCCGCCCCCGATTGTGGAACTCCGACAACCGGGGGAAGAGATATTCCGGGCCCTGGATCACTAGGTGCGGGCCTGACTCGTAGGTAACGTGTCTGCGAGCAGTTCAGCCTGCAAACCTGTGCGCAGGTGCCCGCCCGGATTCATCCGGGAACTCCTGGGAAATCCTGGGAAGTAAAGCCACATTGAAGCTGGAGCAGCACAAACAGCTTCGTGCCGTGGCCCGGTGTGTCGCGCACATCCCGTGTGACGCAGCGTGGTCCGGCTGCCGGAATCCGGTTCCCAGGCGATCCCGTGGGGCCGTACAGACCGAGGAGAGAACGTGGCACTAAACGGCAGGGCCCAGGCCGGTGGCGGTTCCGCCGCTGAGCCTGAGCTCATCCAACTGCTGACGCCGGAAGGCGAGCGGGTGGAGCATCCGGACTGGTCGATCGACCTGACCGACGACGAATACCGCGGGCTGTACCGGGACCTGGTCCTCGTCCGGCGCTTCGACGCGGAGGCCACCACCCTGCAACGGCAGGGGGAATTGGGTTTGTGGGCCTCGCTGCTCGGCCAGGAGGCCGCCCAGGTGGGGTCCGGGCGCGCGCTGCGCACCGGTGACTACGTCTTCCCGACCTACCGTGAGCACGGCGTGGCGTGGTGCCGCGACGTCGACCCGCTGAACCTGCTCGGCATGTTCCGCGGTGTGAACAACGGCGGCTGGGATCCGGCGGAGAAGAACTTCCACCTCTACACGATCGTCATCGGTTCCCAGACGCTGCACGGTGTCGGCTATGCGATGGGAATACAGCGCGACGGCACCGACGACGCGGTCATCACGTACTTCGGTGACGGTGCTTCCAGCCAAGGCGATGTGAGTGAGGCGTTCACTTTCGCGGCCGTCTACAATGCGCCCGTGGTGTTCTTCTGCCAGAACAACCAGTGGGCGATCTCGGAGCCGACCGAGAAGCAGATGACGGTTCCGCTGTACCAGCGCGCGGCCGGATTCGGTTTTCCCGGTGTACGGGTCGACGGAAATGACGTACTGGCCTGTCTTGCGGTCACCCGCGGCGCGCTCGACTACGCACGGCGCGGAAACGGCCCGATGCTGATCGAGGCTTTCACCTACCGGATGGGTGCGCACACCACGTCCGACGACCCCACGCGCTATCGGCTGAACGAGGAACTGGAAGCCTGGCGGCTGAAGGACCCGTTGGAGCGGATGAAGGCGTTCCTGCACCGCCAGGGACTGGCCGACGCGGACTTCTTCGCCTCGCTTGAGGCGGAGAGCGACGAACTGGGCAAGCGGGTGCGGCAGGGCGTGCGGAACATGCCCGATCCGAAGCCGACGCTCATGTTCGACTACGCGTACGCGGAGCCGCATTCGCTGGTGGATGAGGAGCGCGCGGAGTTCGAGGCGTACCAGGCGTCCTTCGCCGCAGACGGCACCGGGGAAGGTGGCCACTGATGACCAGTCAGATTTCTGGGACTTCGCAGGCTTCGCAAGGCGCGCAGGCTTCGCAATCTCAGCCAGGCTCTGAAGTGAAACCGAACAAGAAGCTGCCGATCGCCCAGGCGATCAACGCGGGGCTGCGCCGGGCGATGGAGGACGACGACAAGGTCCTCATCATGGGCGAGGACGTCGGGAAGCTCGGCGGTGTGTTCCGGGTGACCGACGGTCTGCAGAAGGACTTCGGCGAGGACCGCGTCATCGACACCCCGCTGGCCGAGTCCGGCATCCTGGGCACCGCGATCGGCCTGGCGCTGCGCGGCTACCGGCCGGTGGTGGAGATCCAGTTCGACGGTTTCGTCTACCCCGCGTACGACCAGATCGTCACGCAGCTGGCGAAGATGCACGCCCGGGCCATGGGCTTCGTGAAACTGCCGATCGTCGTACGGATCCCCTACGGCGGCGGCATCGGCGCTGTCGAGCACCACAGTGAGTCCCCGGAGGCGTACTTCGCGCACACCGCCGGACTGCGCGTGGTGTCCCCGTCGAACGCGGTGGACGCGTACTGGATGATCCAGCAGGCGATCCGCTCGGAAGACCCGGTGATCTTCTTCGAGCCCAAGCGGCGCTACTGGGAGAAGTCTGAGATCGACTTCTCCGTGCCCCCCGGGCCGCTGCACAAGGCGAGGGTGGTGCGCGAAGGCGCCGACTGCACGCTGGTCGCGTACGGTCCGATGGTGCAGACCTGCCTGGAGGCAGCCGCCGCGGCCCAGGCCGACGACGGGCGTTCGCTTGAGGTGATCGACCTGCGGTCGATGTCCCCGGTGGACTTCGACGCGATCCAGCGGTCGGTGGAGAAGACCGGCCGGCTGGTCGTGGTGCATGAGGCGCCGACGTTCCTGGGGATGGGTTCGGAGATCGCCGCGCGGATCACCGAGCGGTGCTTCTACCACCTGGAGGCGCCGGTCCTGCGGGTTGGCGGCTACCACACGCCGTACCCGCCGTCCCGGATCGAGGAGGAGTACCTCCCCGACCTGGACCGGGTTCTGGATGCCGTCGACCGTTCGTTCGCCTTCTAAGCGACCAGGACAGCAAGGACAGACTGTGGCTGAGATCAAACAGTTTCTGATGCCCGATGTCGGCGAGGGCCTGCTCGAAGCCGACATCGTGGCGTGGCACGTCAAGCCCGGCGACACCGTGCACGACGGTCAGGTGATCATCGAGGTGGAGACCGCCAAGGCGGTCGTCGAACTGCCCTGCCCGTTCGACGGGGTGGTGCGTGAGTTGCACGCTGAGGAGGGCGCGACCGTCGAGGTCGGTAAGCCGATCATCACGGTGCTGGTGGGGGCGGAGTCGGACGCACCCGGGGCGCCCGCCGCACAGCGGGCCGAGGCGCTGGCCGCGGACCTCGTGCCGGCCGCTGACCCCGTGTCCCCATCCGTGTCTGAGCCCGCGTCGCCCGGTGAGGGCCGCCAGGCCAACCTCGTCGGGTACGGTGCCAAGACGGCTTCCGCGCACCGCCGCCCGCGCCGCTCGGCTCCTGCCGGGCCCGCGCAGACGGCGGCACTCGACCTGGTGGTCCCGGCCACGCCAGCCAGGGCCGCCGCGTCGGTCAACGGCGCGGGCACCAGGACCGCGGCCGTGCTGGCCAAGCCGCCGGTCCGTAAGCTCGCCCGCGACCTGGGTGTGGACCTCGGCGCGGTGGAACCGACAGGTCCGGACGGCACAGTCACCCGGGACGACGTGCGCGCGGCGGCCGCCGGTCCGGTGACCACGCAGGCGCCGACGGGTGCGGTTCCGGCCCGGGGTGAGACCCGCATCCCCGTCAAGGGCGTCCGGAAGGTCGTCGCGCAGGCCATGGTGGCCAGCGCGTTCACCGCACCGCACGTCACCGAGTGGGTCCAGATCGATGTGACCCGTACGGTCAAACTCGCCAAAAAGCTGCGCCTGCTCCCGGAGTTCGCCGACGTCAGGGTCTCGCCGCTGCTTTTGGTGGGCAGGTCGTTGATCGCCGCCGTGCGCCGCAACCCCGGCGTCAACGCGACGTGGGACGAAGCAGCTCAGGAGATCGTGGTCAAGGACTACGTCAACCTCGGCATCGCCGCGGCCACCCCACGCGGGCTGATCGTGCCGAATATCAAGGACGCCGACCAGCTGTCTTTGGTCGGGCTGGCCCGGGCGCTCGGGGAACTCACCGCCACGGCGCGGGCCGGGAAGACCCAGCCGGCCGACATGTCCGGCGGCACGGTCACTATCACCAACGTGGGCGTGTTCGGCATCGACGGCGGCACGCCGATCCTCAACCCGGGGGAGTCGGCGATCCTCGCGGTCGGCGCGATCAAGGAACTGCCCTGGGTCCACAAGGGCAAGGTGAAGCCCCGTCAGGTCATGACCCTGTCCCTGTCGTTCGACCACCGCCTGGTCGACGGCGAGTTGGGTTCGAGGGTGCTCGCGGACACCGCGGCCGCACTGGCTGATCCCGACCTGCTGATCGCCAGGGGCTGAGTTCCCGGCAAAAAGGAAAAGCCAGGTTCCGTACGGGAATTCCCGTACGGAACCTGGCTTTTCGTCTTTGTTATTTGAACTTGTGGGTCAGGACATCACAGCTGGGCGCGATGTCGTGCCCGGTCTCGCAGCCACCGAACCCGCCGAGGTTCAGCTGGTCGACTTCGACGACCCGCACGGTGGTCCGCACGTCCTCCGCGCCGTCGTCGATCGGCAGCCCGATGGGGAACTGCGCGTACTGCCCCGGGTTGAGGTCGCCGATCCGGAAGAACTGCGGCGACTTGGTCTCTTCGTCCTCGGAGACGACCTGGACGCAGTCGTCCTGCTTCTGGTTTTCGTGCGCACAGACCCGGGTCGTCGAGCTGACAACGATGCCCGTCGCCTTGTCCGGCCCCTTGTTCGAGACCCGGATGTTGTACTCGATCCGGTTGCCGTCGTAGAAGTGCGGCGGACCGTCCGCGTCGACGTGCAGTTCGACCCGGTCCACTCCGGGAGATTTCAGCGGACTGTGGCCGGAACCGGACAGCGGGCCGGCTCCGGCGGCCGGGGCCAGGGCCAGCAGCAGGGCCGTGGTGGTGGTTGTGGCCAGGGCGGTGAGGCGACGCATTGGTCAATCCCTTTCGGTGCGGAGGCGGCACCGGTCGGGAGGCTCCCGGCGTCGGGGGCGCAGGCGGGGCCGCGGCACCAGCGTGAGCGGGGGAGGGGCACATACCAACCGCCAAATGAGTGATTATTGTCGCTTCCTGTTCTTTCTTGATCACGCAATTGGTCTATTTGAGCTAATTCTCCAATGAGATGACTGGAGACGGCGCAGTCCCGGGTAACGGGGCCGACAGCCGTGGCCCGGGGTCCCGCGTCGCCACGGCCCCCGACAGCCGAAGCAGGAAGAGGCATCCGTCATGCGCCTTAAACCGACAAATAAGCAGGCCCGGATGCGGCGCCGAGTCCTGGCAGGAGCCCTGACGGCCGTGCTGCTGCCGCTCCCCGCCGCGTACGCGGTGGCCAACGGTCCGTCGGCGGACTCCGCAGCAGACGAGTACGGCCAGTACGAGGTCTTCTCGCCCAACGGCACCATCACCACGGTCCCCGGTGGACCCGACGGCCCCAAGCCGCGTACCGCGGTGGCCGGCGCACCGAACCACGTCGTCTTCCAGAACAACGGTCCGTCGACGAACCGGCTCGACTTCGTCTTCCTCGGCGACGGCTACACCGCCCAGGAGATGGGCAAGTTCTCCACCGCCGCCCAGGCCTCCTGGGACGCGCTGATGGCCAAGGAACCGCTGCGCACCTACCAGAAGTTCATCAACGGCCACCGGGTCGAAACGCCCTCCCCGGTCTCCGGCATCAGCAACGACCCCGGCAAGAACAATCCGAAGACCACGCCGCTGGGCATGCGCTTCTGGTGCCACGACATCGACCGGCTGCTGTGCGTCGACAACAGCAAGGCGCGTGAGTACGCGGCGGTCGTCCCGCTGGTCAACGAGATCATCACCGTCGCCAACACCGGTACGTACGGCGGCGCGGGCGGCTCGGTCACCACGGTCGCGGGCGGCAACGCCGACTCCGCCCAGGTGCTCCAGCACGAGATGGGCCACACGCTCGGCAAGCTCGGCGACGAGTACGACGTCCCGTACTCGGCGGGCGGCGGTGTCGAGCCGAAGTACCCCAACCTCACCGCCTACCCGGCCGCGCAGATGAAGCAGTACAACACCAAGTGGTCGGCCTGGCTGGGCGCGAACTCCCCGGACGGCGCCGTCGTCGGCACCGTCGAAGGCGGCAACCACTACAAGACGGGCTTCTACCGGCCCACCCCCGAATCGCTGATGCGCACCCTGGGCAAGGAGTTCAACTCGCCCAGCATCGAGGCCATCCTCAAGGGGATGTACACCCGCGTCAACGTGATCGACTCGGCGACCGTGGCCCCCGGCGGACTCCGCAAGAACCAGACGGTGACCGTCACCCCGCAGATGCTGGTCGGCACCCGTCAGCTGGAGACCACCTGGAAGGTCAACGGCAAGGTGGTCCCCGCCGCGGCAAACCTGACCAGCCTGCCGCTGTCCGGCGTACCCACGACCAAGGGCAAGTGGAACGCGCTGAGCGTGACCGTCAAGGACACCACCCCGTGGATGCGCGACGAGGCGTTCCGCGCCAAGGAGATGACCGAGAGCCGCAGTTGGTGGCTCTGGGGCGAGTAGCCGACCGGCTAACCGTCCCGCAGCAGTCCGGTCAGCCGGAGCAGCCCCGACAGCGTCCTCAAAAGACGCCCCCGTCGGGGCTGCTTCATGTCCATATGCCGGACTGGCATCGTGGACCGCATGCAGTCCACACCTGAGATACCCCGCCCGGTCGCAGGCCACGGATGAGCACCCCCGGCATACCCGGCGTGCGCACCCGTACCGCCTGGACGATGTGGGCGGTCGCCGCGCTGGTGTACGTGGTCGCGGTCCTGCACCGCAACAGCCTGGGCGTGGCCGGCATCCAGGCCGAGGACCGGTTCGGCATCGGGGCCTCACAACTGGCGACCTTCGCGGTCGTCCAACTGGTCGTCTACGCCGGACTCCAAGTGCCCGTCGGGGTCCTCAACGACCGCCTCGGTCCCAAGCGGGTCCTGACCGGCGGCCTGGTGGTCATGACGATCGGCCAGTTCACCTTCGCCTTCGCGCACGGCTACCCGGCGGCGCTCACCGCGCGGGTCCTCGTCGGTATGGGCGACGCGATGACCTTCGTCAGTGTGCTGCGGGTCGTCTCCCTGTGGTTCCCCGTCCGGCAGGCCGCGCTGCTCACCCAACTCACCGCGCTGCTCGGGATGGTCGGCAACCTGGCCGGCGCCGCGCCGCTGGCCTCAGCCCTCGACTCCTTCGGCTGGTCGAAGGCCTTCGCCCTGTGCGCCGGGATCGGCGTGGTCGTCCTCATCGCCCTGACCGCCGTGCTGCGCGACGCGCCCGTACGGGGGGCCGCCGTCCGTAAGGGGGACCACGGCCGGGTCCGCGACCACATCCGCGCCGCGTGGGCCGAACCGGGCACCCGGCTCGGCCTGTGGACGCACTTCACGTGCGGCTGCTTCCCCCAGGTGTTCCTGCTCCTGTGGGGCTTCCCGTTCCTCGTAGAGGGCGAAGACCTCTCCAAGGGCACGGCCGGTGCGCTGCTGACCGTGGCCATCGGCGCGAACATGGCCGCCGGAACGCCCATCGGCACGCTGATCAGCCGCCGCCCCGGGGCCCGGCTGCCGATGGTGATCGGCATGCCGCTGTTGTGCGGGGCCCTGTGGGCGGCGGTCCTGGGTCTGTCCGGGCCCGCGCCGCTGTGGCTGCTCGTCGTCCTCGTCGCGGTGATCGGCGTCGGCGGCCCGCTGTCCCTCGTCGGCATGGACTTCGCCCGCGACGGAAACCCGCCGCACCGGCTCGGCACCGTCTCCGGGATCGTCAACGTCGGCGGATTCGCGGCGGCGGCGATGTCACTGCTCGGCATCGGCCTGATCCTCGACGCACTGTCGCCCGGGGAGGGCGACCGGTCTCTGGACGCCTTCCGCATCGCGCTGTCCGTACAGGCCCTGCCGTTGCTCCTGGGACTCGTGCAGATGGTGCGCTACGCGCGGAAGGTCAGAGACCGCACACCTACGGAAGTGGCCGCGGCGCTCCGGGTGTCGAGCCCGGAGTCTGTTGTCGTCAAGGCGTGACGGCGCTGGGTCCGGAGACCGTTCCCGTCTAAGGCGTGACCGCGATGTGCCGCAGGATCCGGGCCGCCGCGTCGGTGTCGCCGTCGATGCCCACCTGGGCGTCCCGCGGCTTGAGCCGACCGCACATCAACCGCATGAACGTCTCCCAGTCGGTGCTCAGGGTCACCAGCGGGCCGAGCGCGACCCGGCCGCTGACATGGCCCCTGCGGTTCTCATCGACGGTGACCGTGCGCATGAACTCCAGCGGTCCGCTGACGTCGAACACCACCGTCGAGCCCGGCGGCAGGGCGGCATCCTTGGCGACGATCTTCGGCAGGGTCTGGAGCAGCCAGTCCCGGGCCATGACCGCGGCGGCCGAATCGAGACCGCCGGGCACACCGAGGGCCCGTCTGAGGTCCTGCTCGTGCGTCCACACGTCGAACACCCGCAGCCGCAGGGCCTGCACGTAGGTCATGGGCCGCCCCATGAAGCCGCGCGCCGGGTCGTCCGGCTGGGTGGCGGAGTTCTTGAACATGCGCAGTCGTCGGTCCGTCACCTGGCTCAGCTCCGCGACCATCTCCGGGCTCGTGTGGCACCGCCGGACGTCCACAGGCACTTCGGTGTAACGGCTGGCGTCGCTGTCCACATGGGGCAGGTCGCTCGGCAGGGTGTGGATCGGCCGTGGATCGCCGAGCAACTCGCTCTCGATCCCGATCACGTGCGAGACGATGTCGCGCACCGACCAGCCGGGGCAGTCCGTGCGCCGGTTCCACCGGCCCTCGGGCTGCGGGGAGACCACGTCGGCTATCGCGCGTATGGATTGTTGCCACGCGTCGGTGACGGCTTGCAGTTCAGCCTGCTTCGACTCGTCGGAGTCGCTGTTCGGGCCGGTGGTTCGGGTGCTGGGAATGCTCACGGGGGACCTTTCGACACCGCAGTCCGGCTATTGAGGCGGCTGGCAGATCTGGCGGCAGGAGATCTAGGGCGGCCTTCGTTGGGCACGTTACGCTGCACATGGACCTGTGGAGATGGTTTCAGCCGAACCGACGGAATGTGGTGGATGGCATGCGAGTATCCCTGTTGCAGCTCGATGTCGACTTCACCGAGCCAATCGAATCCAGGCGTGCGTACGCCGCCGACCTCGTGCGGTCCCGGGCCGGTGACCACCTGGTGGTGCTGCCCGAACTGTGGGCGCACAGCGGCTGGGACTACCGCCTGTGGAGCGCCGAAGCGGAGTCGGCCGACGGCGCGACGGCCCAGGCGATGGCCGAAGTCGCCCGTGAGACCGGGGTCTGGCTGCACGCCGGAAGCATCGTCGAACGCATCGAAGGCTCCACGTACAACACATCCTTGCTCTTCGCTCCGGACGGTTCGCTGAAAGCCGCCTACCGCAAGATCCACCGCTTCGGTTTCGACAGCGGCGAGGCCGCGATGATGGCCCCCGGCGAAGACCTGGTGGTCACCGACACCGTGCTCGGCCGGACGGCCCTGGCCACGTGTTACGACCTGCGTTTCCCAGAGCTGTTCCGCGGCCTGCTCGACCTCGGTGCGGAGACCCTGGTGGTCCCCGCCGCGTGGCCGGCCCGCCGCGTCGAACACTGGCGGCTGCTCGCCCGCGCCCGCGCGGTCGAGAACCAGATGTTCGTCCTGGCCTGCAACAGCGCGGGCACCCAGGGCGGCGTCGAACAGGGCGGCCACAGCATGGTCGTGGACCCGTGGGGCGAGGTCCTGGCCGAGGCCGGGACCGAGGCTGAAGTGCTGGTGGCGGAGATCGACCCAGCGCTGGTGGCGAAGACACGGAAGGACTTCCCGGTGCTGCGGGACCGGCGGCTCGGCTGAGCAGGTCTAAGGCCCTCAGCGTGGGCGGGGAGTGACCCACACGAGTGCTTTGAGCGCGTCCTGAATTCCCTGGAAGATCGCCCGGACGCATGCTAGTGAATTGCGTTATCGTAATTCTGTAACTAATTCTCGGCTACGTGATTCCCTCCTATGTGATCGAGCTTGAACCCGAGGTCCAGGAGTGGCTGGACCAGCTGACCGAAAAGCAGTACCAGCATGTCGGGGACGCTGCGGACGCTGTCGCTGCCATGCCTACAGCGCCGTGTGGCGCCTACAACGCATCACCTACTGGGGAGCATCCGGTAGACGAATGGTCCTGCTGGCCGTTTTTCACAAAACGTGTTGGAACGAGCAGATCGAGGTCGATCGGGCACGCCGTTCCATGAAGGTCTGTCAAGCTGAACACAAGCCCGCGACGCATAGTTACTCACGTTGACGAGGAGGATCTGATGGACGCCGGTAACGCCATCCGCCACCGTCAGCTGCGGTGGAAGATCGACCCGCTGGAAGCTTTGAGTCCTGAGCGACGTAAGGCACGAACCGAGACCCGCGTTGCCATGGCGCTCGGCGTCGCGGTGAACGAGGCCAGGAAAGCAGCTGGGTGGACACATGAGGACCTCGCAACATGAGCAGGGCTGACCGCAAACGAGGTCGAATTGTTCGAGGAAAGCCTGACCTTGCCTGACTCCGACACCATTGCTCGCCTAGCGCGGGCTTTCCACGCCGACATCACGCTCACCTATGGTGGTGGAGCGGATGATGCGCCCCGGGCTGCGCTTGCTCCCCGCAGCGCCGCGTGACGCCTGAAAAGTTCCGGATGAACGACCTTTGAGGCGTAGACAAACGGAGACCAGCGGGTCTCCTGGCCGACGTCCGACGTCCGACGTCCGACGTCCGACGTCCGACGTCCGACGTCCGACGTCCGACGTCCGACGGACGCACGGAAGAGGGCGTTCCGTGCTGGAGCTTGAGCACGATGTGGTCCAATCGGGCGGCAACCGGTCCAACGCCGAGGCCAGCGCGCTGCGTTGGTCGCTGCGGCCGGTATCGTCCGGCACCGCGCTGCTCGGGCAGGCGGGGCGTCAGCAACTGCACCACCCACCGCCGCCGGTGCAGAGAGATGTGCGCGTTGACCAGCATCCGCCGCACATAGGCGTCGGGCTCGTCGGCGGCGGTGATCCTCCGCCAGGACACGTAGGCCTTGGCGAGCACGGTCTGCACCAGGTCCTCGGCGTCCCCCCGGATCGCCGGTCAGCAGGTAGGCGGTGCGTACGAGCGCGCTTCTCCGGGTCTCTACGAATTCCCTGAAATCCGCATCCGGTGGTCCGGTCACGGTGGCCCCCTCTCCCTCACCCGTACTGACGCGGGGTGCGGGGGAGAACTACGGCTGACGTGTTCTTCCGTCATGGGGCTTGGTGGTTCTTGAGGGACCGGCGTCTCGAGTTGGTGAGGCGTCGTTCTCCTTCGGCGGCAGAGGGGCCGCCGAGTGGTTTCGGCCCGGGGCGGAGGGTTCCCCAGATCCAACTAAACAGACTGGGACGAAGTGGTGATCATTCTTGGCGAAACGGACAAGATGACCACCACTTCGTCCCAGTCTGTTTAGTTGGCAGTTGTCACGCAGCAGCACCAGGGCATTTCGGCCGATCGATCCGGCATCCCGCCACTCCGGTACCGGACCGGGAGTAGCTGTAGCCGGATCACCTTGATCCCGTGGAGGAAGAGCGTCCGGAACGACGATCAGGCCACCTGTTCCGCACGAACTGCCCTGCCTGATCGGCAACCCGTCACTCAGTCCTCGTCCGCCTCATCGCTCAGCCGGTCGATGCACACCGCCACCGCGATCGCCAGGACGTGGTCCACTCCGGACGCGATGTCCACGCCGTACGTGTCGCGCACCCGGAACCACTTCTTCGAGATCTGGGCCACCGGGCCGTGGGGGCCGGTGATCCCGTACTCCTTGTCGATCAGGTTGCCGACGACCAGCCACTCCTCGCCGCCCGCCAGTTCGACCACGTACCGGTCGCGGAACAGCGTGAACTTCTTCTTGCGCACCTCGGCGACGGTCGCGCCGGTGGCGTCCTCCACCTTCATGGAGTGGTGCAGCGTGACGACCTTGCGCTTGACGACGAGCAGCACTCCGCCGTTCGTGTCCTTCAGTTCGAGTGTGTCGCGCAACCGCAGCGTCTTGCCGTCCACGAACACGACCTTCTGGCCGTCCCCGGTGGTCACCCAGTAGTCGTCACCTATGGCGAAGACTTTTTCCCGTACGAGATAGCGACCCGGCCCGTACTCGCCCTGGTCGCCCCGCCCGTCCTCGTGCACAGCCGTTTCCCTTCGTCGCCCGACACATGCGCCAGGGTGTGCCTGCCCCGATCGGAATGGATCATGCGCCACGCCGTGACTGCACGCTCACCCGGCGCGACCGGGTCGGCGACGGTTTACTGGGGATCATGGGTTCCGCCTCCGGTGCGAATGCCGCCGATCCGACAGCTACCGATCCGACAACCGCTGGACCGACGGTCGCCGATCCGACAACCGCTGGACCGACGGTCGCCGATCCGACAACCGCTGGACCGACGGTCGCCGATCCGACAACCGCTGGACCGGCAGCTACCGATCCGGCAGTCGTCCGGCATACCGTGACGGCCCGTTCGGCGTTGCGCGGGCCCGGCCGGGTCCTCGCACTGCCGTCCGGCACGTGGCTGCTCGCCGACACCGGCAACAACTCGCTCGTCGAAGTCGCCGAGGACGACGTGTTCGTACTGCGCCGCATCGGCACCGGCGAACGGGGGCTGGCCGACGGCGGGCCCCGGCACGCGCGCTTCGCCGGGCCGGCCGGGGTGTGCCTGCTGCCCGTCGAGGTCGCCACGCACGTCCGCTACGACATCATCGTGGCCGACACCGGCAACAACCTGCTGCGCGGGGTGAGCCTTTCGGACGGCGTCGTCCGTACGATCGCGGGTTCCGGACGGCCGTCCGGCCCCTGGCCGCGGGCAGCCTGTGTGGCTAAGGAAGCCGATCTGGCAGCGCCCTGGGATGTGGTGTGGTTCGAGAACCGGGCGGTCGTCAGCACCCGGGGCGACGGCCGGCTCTGGGAGTTCGACCCGGTCGGCGGGTC
This sequence comes from Kitasatospora sp. UYEF31, assembly GCF_057291755.1. Taxonomy (NCBI): domain Bacteria; kingdom Bacillati; phylum Actinomycetota; class Actinomycetes; order Kitasatosporales; family Streptomycetaceae; genus Kitasatospora; species Kitasatospora sp. UYEF31. Next base: position 8,606 of record NZ_JBXAWK010000083.1, on the reverse strand, counting down.
GGTGGAACTGCTGTCCGGCGGGTCGGTGGGCTACGTGGAGGGCACACTGGACCGGGTTCGGTTCACCGGCCCGTGCGCCCTGGCTGTGGCCGGTACCGGGCACGCCCTGTGGATCGCCGACGCGGGCGCGCACGCACTGCGGCGCCTCCACGACGGCTTTGTCCGTACGGTCGCCGGCGCGGGCCCCGGGAGTGCCGGGTATCGCGACGGGTCGGGCCCGCAGGCCCGGCTGCGACAGCCGCAGGGGCTTGCCGTGCTGCCCGACGGGACGGTCCTGCTGTGCGACACGGGCAACGGCGCGCTGCGCCGTTACGACCCGGTGACGGCCGGGGTGACCACGGTCGTCAGCGGGCTCTGCGGCCCATCCGCGGTCGTCGTAGTGCGGGAAGACGAAGGTGAGTTGCACCTTGGGGTGGTCGAAGGACAGGAAGATCGCGTACGGGGTCTGCGCCTGACGGCGTGAGCCACTGTCGGGGCTCTACTGGTTCGGGGCTCTACCGGTCCGGGGCTTCACCGGAACCGGCGCCGCGGGTACGGCTTCTCGTCCGGGTCCTCGCTCGTCGTCCGCGGCTGGTAGTTCGGCGCGTAGGGGACGTACGGCGGGTGCTCTTCGATGCCGGTTTCCTGCGGGGGCATCATGCGCGTCCGGCTGCGCGGGCCCCAGACCATCACATACATGGCCAGGCCGAGCGCTCCGGCGATCATCAGGACTACGCCGACGGTGGTCACATTGAGGCCGTTGATGGAGAAGTCCGCGGCGAAGGCGAGTATCGCGCCCAGTGCGAACAGAAGGATGCTGACGCCGATACCCATGGCACGGTCACTTCCGATCCGGTGCGCGGTGGGTGGGTAGAGCTGCCGCGCGGGGTGGCTGGTAGGTCTTGGCACCAGCGCGTCTGCCCCGCAACCGGGGGTTCATGCCGGAGCGCCGCGGACGGCGATAAGCCGTGACGCTCCGGCATGAGGGTGCGTCAGGACTGCAGGAACGCCGCCGTCGCAGTGGCGAGCAGGTGCGGGTCGTCGCTGCCGCACAGTTCGCGCGCCGAGTGCATGGACAGTGCGGCGATGCCGATGTCCACGGTCTCGATGCCGAGGCGGGTCGCGGTGATCGGCCCGATCGTCGAACCGCACGGCATCGTGTTCTTGCCGACGAAGAACTGCCACGGCACACCGGCCGTCTCGCACACCCGCGCCCACATGGCCCGGCCGCCGGCGTCGGTGGCGTAGCGCTGGTTGGCGTTGACCTTCAGCACCGGGCCGCCGTTGGGCATCGGGTGGTGGCCCGGCTCGTGCCGCTCGGAGTAGTTCGGGTGGACGGCGTGCGCGGCGTCGTTGGACAGGCAGAAACTGTCCGCGTACGAGCGGGCCAGATCGTCCCGCGAACCGCCGCGCACGGCGACCAGGCGCTCAAGCAGCGTCTCAAGCAGGGGACCGCCGGCGCCCGTGGTGGTGTTGCTGCCGATCTCCTCGTGGTCGAACGCCGCGAGCACGGGGATGTGCGCCAGGGGGCCGTCGGCGGCGGCGATCAGCGCGGCGAGCCCGGCGTGCACCGAAGCCAGGTTGTCGATCCGGGCGCAGGCGAGCAGTTCGCCGTCCCGGCCGAGGTACGCGGGGGCCTGCACGTCGTGCACCATCAGCTCCCAGCCGAGCACGTCGGCCGCGGCGACCCCGGACTCCTGCGCCACGTACGCGATCAGGTCACCCTCGACGACCGGACCCAGGCCCCAGACCGGCGTCATGTGCTGTTGCTTGTCGAGCTTCAGCCCGTCGTTGACCGATCGGTCCAGGTGCACGGCCAGCTGCGGGACACGGAGCAGCGGCTTGTCGATGAACACCAGGTGCTCACTGCCGTCGCGCATCGCGAGGCGCCCGGACAGGCCCAAGTCGCGGTCCAGCCAGGTGTTCTGCAGCGTGCCGCCGTAGATCTCCACGGCGACCTGCCGCCAGCCCGCCGCGCCGGTGTCCGGCTTGGGCTTGACCCGCAGGGTGGGGGAGTCGGTGTGCGCGCCGACGATGCGGAAACCGGTGTCGGGGGTCGAGCCTTCCGGCACGTACCAGGCCAGGACCGCGCCGCCGCGGACGAGGAACCGGCCACCGGGGGTGTCGTCCCAGGCAGCGGTCTCGGCGACCCGGTGGAAACCGGCCGCCTCCAGGCGCGCGGCTGCGTTGACCGCCGCGTGGTACGGCGACGGCGAAGCGGCGATGTACGCCATCAGGTCGTCGGTGTGTGTGCGGTCGAACTGGGGGGTGCGCGGCGTCATGCTGCTCTGTGCTCCTGGGCTGGGTTACAGGACGGTCAGCGGCGCCCGGATCACGGACGGAACCCGCAGGTGGTCGGCAGAGGGTGTCTCGAAACGAGCCTACGCCGGGCCGGAATGCGGTGCCGTGTCCGGCTGTGCCCGGCTGTGCCCGGCTGTGCCCGGCTGTGTGTCCCGGCTGTGCCCGGCTGTGTGTCCCGGCTGTGCCCGGCTGGGCGCGGGTTAGTCGGCGCACCGGTCCGTGGGTCGGGCTGCCGGCTGGTGAACCGATCGGCTGGTGACTCGATCGGCTGGTGACTCGATCGGCTGGTGAACCGGCCGGTGGGCCGCCTGCGGCTGAGCCTTCAGGGCCCGCCCAGTTGTTCGAGCAGTCCCGCCGCGTCCGGCCGCAGCCGGACCTCCTGCGGGGCCTCCGCGGCGGCGCTGCGCAGCGCGGCGGCAGCCTCCGTCCGGCGGCCCAGGCGGACGAGGGCAGAGGCCCGGTCGACAAGCAGCCCGGCCCGGCGCCCCCGGGAGAGGGTGGCGCGGTCGGCGGCGGAGAGCCGCCCCTCCGTGTCGACGGCCGCGGTGACGTCGTGCAGCCGCAGAAGCACGGTGATCCGGTGGGCGGCCACGACGGCGGAGCGGGAGGCGGTGCGACCGAAGCCGTGGAAGCCGTCCGTGACCGGTGCGCCGACCTTGCTGATTGCGCTGACCGCGTCGACCGCGTCGACCGCGCTGGCCGCGCTGACCGCGTCGACCGCGTCGACCGCGTCGACCGCGCTGACCGCGCTGACCGCGTCGACCGCGTCGACCGCGTCGACCGCGCTGACCGTTTCCTTGAGGTCCTCCGCCTCCGCGAGCAGACCGAGCGCCAGTGCCCGGTTTCCGGTCCCGGCGGCGGCCACGGCCGCGCACAGGCGCAGCAGGACTGCCGCGTCGCACCCCGCGGGGCCGCTGGCGGTGAGCCCGCGGTCGAGCCGTTCGGTGAGGTCGCGGGCCAGGTCGAGGGCGGTGTCGGGGCTGCCCGCCGCAGCCATGGCCAGGATCAAGGGATACGCCGCGTTCGCGAGGACGAGTGGGTCGGCACTGTGCAGCGCCGCGGTGACCGCGCGGTCTGCGGCCTGCCATGCGGTCATCGGGTCGCCGAGCGCGCCGCTGACGGCGGCGGCCAGCCGGAAGGCGGTGGAGAGCAGCCGGTAGGCCGCCAGTCTCCGCACGGTGTCGGGGGCGGTACGGACGGCCCGTACGCCGTCGATGAGGAGCAGCGGGACGTTCCTGTCCAGACCGACGTAGTCGGATGCGCGGAACGCGGCCCAGCCGTGTTCCAGGCCCCGGCGCAACTGCTCGGGGTCGACGGTGCTGTCGAGGTCGAAGGTGTTCTCCGGGCCCAGGCCGGTCAGGACTTCCGTTCGGCGCAGGGCAGCCCGGATCCGCGCGGGCGGGCCGTCGGGCAGTACAGGTCCGGACAGGGCGAGTCCGGGCGTACGGTCGCCTTCCTCGACAGGCGATCCGGGCAGCAGGCGCTCCAGCCGGATGTGCAGTACGGACGCGGTGCGCTCCAGCGTCGACAGTCGCGGGTCGCACTGCCGGCGCCCGCCTTCGAGGTCCTCCACCCAGCGGACCGAACGGTCCATCAGAACGGCGAACTCGGACTGTGTCAGCCCGCGTCGTCTGCGCCAGTGGGCGATCCGCCGCCCGGTGGTCATCTCGGCCATCGGCTATTTCCTCCGATTACGGACAAATCCGCAATCACCCCGCACGACCCACGCGGAATGCGTGGAACACCGATCCTGCCGCGCCTTTAGGGTCAAACCTCGGAAGCCGCCCCCGGAGCTTGGTCACATCTGCCCGGTCGCCGCAGGCACGTGATCCACGAACAAGGAACGATGAGACCTGCAACGCGCAGAAAACCGGCCCCGCGCGCCCGGCTGACGATCCGTGCCCTCCTCATCCTGCTGACCATCGTGCCCAGTACGGCACTTGTTGCGCTCGCCGGGTCGGTGGTCGTCGACCGGTTCCACGCAGTCTGCGAACTGCGCGACCAGCACTCGCTGGCCAAGCGCGCCGGACTGCCCGGCTACACGGTGGTGGTGAACCTCCAGACGGAACGCCGGCTCAGCGCCGCCTGGCTGGGTGCGGCGAAACCGGACCCGGCCGTAGCGACGGCGCTGCGTGAGCAGCGGTTGCGGACCGACGCGAGTTCCCAGGACTTCTCCGCGTTCGTCCACGGCGTCAACGACTCGGCGCAGAACGTGCTCAGCCGCGCCCGCGTCGTCGAGGGCGACCTGGCCAAGCTCGGCAAGGAGCGGACCAGGCTGGACCAGCGCGACGGCGGCCGGAGCGACCTCCTGCAGCCGTACACCGACAACATCGCCCACCTGATCGACATGTTCCAGTCGCTGTCCCGGAGCGACGAGGACGACGGGCTGACGTACTACAGCCAGGGCCTGCTCACCATGTTCCAGGCCGCGGAGGCGTTCGCGTACGAGGACACCCTGCTGACGTACGCCGAGGCCGCACGCGGCCTCGGCCCGTCCGAGTACAAGGAGTTCGTCCGCATCGTCGGTGTGCGCCGGTCGCTGTACGGCCAGCAGATCGCCCCGTACCTCAGCCCGGAGCGGCGCGCGTTCTACGACGACCTCGTCGCCGGTGAGCCGTGGCGGGACGTGGAAAAGGCCGAGGATGTGATCACTTCCCTCCGTACGACGATGAGACCCGACGTACCGTTGCCCGCCGACGCTGCGGGCTGGCGTCAGTCAGTCGACCAACTCAACGGCCGCATCCAGCAGTTCAACCAGATGCGGACGGACGACACCATCGTCTACGGGCAGCAGCGCATCGACGCCAGGGAGCGGGAGCTGGCCTGGCTCTGTGGCCTGGGGCTGGCCGGCGTCCTCGCGGCGATCCTCACCACCTGGCGGATCACCCGCGCCCTGCGCAGCCGGCTGACCCGGCTGCGCGAGGACACCGTCGAGCACGGCCGCCGACTGCCGGGCATCGTCGACCGGCTGAGCCGGGGCGAGCAGGTGGACCTGGACCGGGAGATGCCGCCGCCGGTCCAGGACACCGACGAGATCGGCGAGGTTGCCGCCGCGTTCGACGAGGTGCAGCGCGCCGCGGTCGCCGGTGCAGTCCGGCTGTCGCGGGAGCGCGAGGGGTTCGCGAAGGTGTTCCTCAACGTGGCGCTGCGCACCCAGTCGCTGGTCGGCCGCCAGCTCGGCGAACTGGACCGGATGGAGCGCGCCCACCAGGACCCGGTCGTCCTCAAGGATCTGTTCATCCTCGACCAGTTGGCCACCCGGCTGCGGCGGTACGAGGAGAACCTGGTCATCCTCAGCGGGAACCAGCCGGGCCGCCGGTGGAGCCGCCCGGTGCGGATGATCGACGTGTTGCGCAGCGCGGTCGGCGAGGTCGAGGACTACCCGCGGGTCGAGGTTTCGGCCCACGGCGCTCCGACCCTGGTCGGGACCGCGGTGGGCGGTGTCGTCCACCTCCTGGCCGAACTGATCGAGAACGCCGTGGTGTTCTCCCCGCCGGGCACACCCGTGCAGGTGCGTGCGGTGCCGGTGGCCAAGGGGATGGCCGTCGAGATCGAGGACCGCGGGCTCGGCATCAGCGAGGAGGAGTGCACCCGGCTGAACGCACGCCTGGCCGAACCGGCGCCGTTCGACGTTGCGGCGCTCGGTGGTGATGTACGGCTCGGTCTGTTCGTCGTCGCGCGGCTGGCTGCGCAGTTCGAGGTGAAGGTGACACTGCGGCCTTCCCCGTACGGCGGGATGCTGGCCATCGTCTTCCTCCCGGAGAAGCTGGTCGCCGACCGGAGGATGGAGGACACCGGTGAGATCCCGGTCGTGCAGCCAGAGGCTGTGCCCCGGCACGCGAAGCTGGTCCGGGCCCATCGGCCGGTGCCGGTGCCGGTGCCGGTGCCGGTGCCGGTTCCGGCGCTGGCCGCCGCTTCGCCCTCGTCCTCGCCCGCGTCCTCGCCCGCGTCTTCGCCTTCTCATTCGGCTTCGTTGAACACTCTGGTCCCGGCGGCGCTCCCGGCCCCCGCGCGGCCCCCGCTGGAGATCCGTCCGGTACCCGCACCCGCGTCAGACCGCGTTCCGGACTCGGCGCCTGACGCCCCCATGCTGGGCGCCGACGGTCGACGGATCCTGCCCCGCCGGATCCGTCAGGCCGGTCTGGTCGAACAACTGCGGGACAGTACCGCGCCCGTGCTCCAGGCCGTCGACGACCGCGCCGAACCGGCGGTGCGTCCCGCGACCTCGGCCGCGGCGACGCTGAGTGCCTTCCGCCGCGGCACGGACCGGGCGAGGGAGAGCAGTACGGAACACCCCACCGCCGCAGCAACCCCTGCGGTGGAACGCGCATACGCACTCCCGGCTGAAATCAGGGCTGAAACCACGCCTGGAACTACGGCTGAAACCACGGCTGAAACCATGGCTGAAACCACGGCTGAAACCACGGCAGCACCGAGCAGTCCCGGAGAACGCCCATGACCGCGACATCCGCTACCGACGGCAACCTCGACTGGTTGCTCACCGACCTGGTCAAGCGCGTCCCCGGCACCCGGCACGCCCTTGTCCTGTCCCAGGACGGCCTGGTGGTCGGCCACTCCGACCGTCTTTCCAGGCCGGACGCGGAGCGGCTGTCGGCCGCCGCGTCGGCCCTGCAGAGCCTGGCCCGCAGCATCGGCCGCGACTTCGCGGGTGGCCACGTCCGGCAGACCCTCATCGAGATGGAGGACGCGTTCTGCTTCCTCACCGCCGCCGGACGCGGCGCCCACCTGGTCGTCATGACCGAGGAGTCGGTCGATGTCGCGGTTGTCGCCTTCGAGATGAACATCCTGGTCAAGCGGGTCGGGGAGCATCTGGGCGCTAAGCCCAGGGCGGGCGCTGACGGATCAGCATGAGTGGCCGTCCGCCCCTTCCCGGGCCCGCTTGGGACGACGCGGCAGGTCCCCTCGTACGTCCGTACACGCTCACCGGGGGCCGCACCGCCGCAGCACGTGACGACCTCACACTGATCACCTTGGTGTCCACTGCGGACCCGGCCGGGTCGACTTCCACACTGCCGCCCGAACAGGCGGAGATCCTTCGCCTGTGCGTCTATCCCCAGGCGGTCGCGGAGATCGCCGCGCTCATCGATCTGCCGGTGAGTATCACGAAGATCCTCATCGCCGATCTGCTGGCCCAGAACCGGGTCACGGCCCGGCCGCCGGTCACCGCCGCGCGGACCGCCGACGCGGCACTGCTCAAGAAGGTACGGGACGGTCTCCGTGGAATCTGACACTGCAACAGGAGCCTTCGGCGCTACGGCAGGAGCCCGCAGCCCTACAACAGGAACCCGCAGCCCTACAACAGGAACCCGCAGCGCTGCACCGGGCGGCTTCAGCACCACAGCAGGATCCTTCGATTCCGTGGCGGGAATCGCTGACGCTGCGACAGAAGCAGAGAACCTGCGGCGGATTTACGCCCCGGACGCGACCGCCGTGAAGATCCTCATCGCCGGTGGCTTCGGCGTCGGCAAGACGACGATGGTCGGCTCGGTCAGCGAGATCCTGCCGCTGCGCACCGAGGAGCACATGACGCAGGCAGGGGTCGGCATCGACGATCTCAGCGGCGTCCCGGACAAGTCGACGACCACCGTCGCCCTCGACTTCGGCCGCATCACGCTCACCCCTGACCTCGTCCTCTACCTGTTCGGCACTCCGGGGCAGGAACGTTTCTGGACTTTGTGGGACGACCTCAGCCTCGGCGCGCTCGGAGCGGTCGTCCTGGTCGACACCCGCCGTCTGGACGCCGGCTTCGGCAGCATCGACTTCTTCGAACGCCGTGGCATCCCGTTCGTGGTCGGGATCAACCGTTTCCACGGGCACCTCGAACACACCGAGGAAGAGATCCGCTACGCCCTCGACCTCGACCCGCACGTACCGACGGTGCTGTGCGACGTCCGCGACCGCAACGCCAGCCGCGATGTTCTGCTCACCCTGGTCGAACACCTCATGTCCGGCACACCGGATTAGGGCCTGTTCTGGGTTTCCCACGTACCGGGTTAACACGTAAAGGGTTGCCATGAGCGCCCCCACCTCGGACCTCGACCTCTTCAGCGACGAGGTTCTGGCCGATCCGTACCCGGCCTAAGGACAACTGCGCGCCCAGGGCCGCGCCGTCTACGTCGAGAAGGTAGACGCCTGGGCCCTGACGCACTTCCAGGACGTACGGGGCGCACTCGCGGACGCCGAGACCTACTCCTCGGCCGACGGCGTCGCGCTGACCTCGCCTATTCAACGGAAGTTGACCAACCGTCAAGTTGAACTGAAAAGGTGCCCCTGACCTGCCAGGATGCGATTGTCGAGAAAGCATT
>NZ_JBXAWK010000082.1:0-22522 GCF_057291755.1 Kitasatospora sp. UYEF31 | reverse complement strand
GATGACGCGCACCCGAACGGTGGGACCGTAGACCTCGGGACGCCCCGAACGAGGCCGGTCCGCGAGCGCGGGCAGCCCTCCAGCGCGGTAGCGCCAGATCCACGTCCGCACCGTGTCGACATGGGCCCCCACCTCAGCGGCGATCTCAGCGTCCGGGCATCCCCGCCAAGCCAACAGCACGATGCGCGCCCGCTGGACCAGACGCTGCCCGGACGACGCCCGCGCGACGATCCTCTCCAGCCGACCCCGACGCCGGTTCCCCAGCACCACCACCGGCCTGTTCATTGGCGACACCGTTCCCCCGACCCGACCCGACCCGACCCGAGCCGAGCTGGGCAGACCCGACGTCCGCCCGTGACCTGATCATGAACGGGACCTGTCGCGGGAACCGGAGCCGGGGCGGCAGCATAGAGACCATGCCGATCCCCACACGCGCGCTCAAGGACCAGACCGAGGGCAGCCTCGACCACTACGCCTCCCAGACGTGGCCCCAGCTGGAGGAGGTCACCATCAGCTGGCGCGGTTCCTACGGCTACCTGGTGGGCCATCTCCCCGACGAGGCCCTGCCGTTGGCCCGGATCCAGTACCTCGGCAGTCCCCAGGAGTGGGCCTTCGCCCTCTACCGGGCCAGCGGCCAGGACTATCAGGAGACGGTGCTGCCCAGCGGGCAGTGGACCGGCACCCCTGCCGAGGCCCTGGACTGCGCCTGCGCGCTCTACCTCGCCACGCCCAAAGAACACTCAGCGTAGCTAAGCCCCCGAAGGACTTATGAATCGCTGCACTAGGCGGGTGGGCGTGCGGGTGTCGTCGAGGACGACGTAGCCGGCCGCCCTCGACCTCCCCGCTCGGGCCACCTGGACGGTCCGTACGTTGTGCCGGGCGATCAGCGGAAAGAGCGCCTGCTCCATGGCGTCGGCGGTGCGCCGATACTCCTCGCCGACGCTGGCGATGAGGATCGTCAGCTGGTCGAGGTCGAATCCGCGCGTCTCGGGCTGGAGCAGCCAGCGGGCGACGAAGGCCGAACTATCGACGCCCATACCGAGATTGGCGACGACGGGCTGATCGGAGGGGATGCGGAAGTCCGCTGCGCGCACAGGCACGTGTACTCCTCGGTGGATGGTCGTGGTGGCCGATCCCGAGGTTTGCCCTCCTCAATTTGACGTGTACTAATCTACCTAATTGGGTTGAGGGCGTCAACCTCGGATCCGCCACGGCCCCAGGGGGCAGCGACGGCCCCGCACCCTGCTGGCTCCGCACGGGTTCGCCCGATCCTGCGGCGGCGCGCGCCGCCTCCAAGCGGACGCGGTACTCTGCCAACGGGAGCGGACGCGTAACGCCGCGTACCTGCTCGCGCAGGATCGCCACGTTCTTCCCGAGGTACTCGCGCATCTCCTGCTTGCGCCGCTCGGCTTCGGCGAAACGTTCCGGCTCGAACTGCCAGAGCTTCGCCCAGTGCTTTTTGCCCGCTCTCACACACATTCCGGCACAATTGTTGTGGCTCGCCCAGCGATAGAGGCGCGGAGGCTCGATCCCTTCCGTCCGGGACGATGTGCCGGGTCATGCCGCCCCCGCCGGGGGTGCGCATGCAGCCTCCGGAGCGGTACCCAGCGGGGTGAGCATCGTGCGGATGTCGGTGGTGAGAGAGATGGCGGCCGCGGCCTCGATGGCGCCTACGGCGTCACGCAACGGGCTTCCGGCGACGGGTGGTGTCGGGGCGTCGCTCCACGCGCGGGCGGCGGTGAACCAGGCCGAGTACTGCTCGAAGCCGGGCGACTCCGCGTCGTGAAAGAGCTGGGTGGCGTGACGCTCGATCCGCTTCCAGGCTCGGGCACGGTAGGCGGCGCCGGCGTGGTCGGCTATCTCGCCCTCGGCCCTCAAAAGGTCGGTGCCGGCGTCGTCGAGGCGCTCCTGCAGGCGGGATGCGGCTTCGGTTGCGTCGTCCCGGGCGTCGCGGCCCGCTCTGCGCAGGTTGACCGTGATCGGGCCGTCGGGGGAGTGGTGTAGGTCGGTGCGGGTCATAGGGGTCTCTCCGGAGCGGGGCCGGACGCAGCTCGCTGCGCCGGGGGGGTCGGCGGGTGGTTCAGACCGTGGGCGCGGGGAGGCAGAGCGCCGCCGGGGCCGGGCGGAAGGTGAGGTCGCGGTGGATGATCTGGGGGTCCGGCGATCCTGTGCGGCCGCGCGGGTTCGGCTGCTTGGCGTCCAGGACGCACTCCTCAAGGTCGCCGAGGATGAACTCGCCCCACTCGCCGAACGCGCCCCCGGCTCGCATCCAGCCGAAGACCTGTCCGGTGGCCGGGTCGAGCTCGGCCACGTACCAGTCGTACTTCTCGCCGGGGACGTAGTAGTGGAGGTACAACGTGCGGGCCATGGCGGGGATGCCGGCGCAAGCCTTGAGGGGTGGGATGCCGGCCAGGTCGGCGAAGGCGGGGTAGAAGTCGTGGGCACGCAGTTCGCGGTTGATCTCGGGGAGCACTCCCCAGACGCCGGTGGGGAGTACGACGCGTCCTTCGACGATGCGAATGGTGGGATCCATGGGGGACAGAGCTCTCTCCTGGGTGGTTGTGGTGGCCGATCAGGGTTTGCCCTCCCTAATTCGACGTTTACTAAATTACTTACTGTGCATGGTCGCGGCCATCCGAATTTCGGGCACCGGCAGGCGGTCAGTCCGTGGAAACGATCTCCAGGATTCGGAACGCGCGGCCGTCGCCGGTCACCCCGGAGTGGTACTGGCGCTCGACCTTGGCGAGGGTGTCCGCACCGCGGTGGGGCCGTACGGCTTCCTCGGGCCGGTCTGTGAGGACCGGCGTGCGGTGGAAGCTGCCGGGGATCGTCAGCCAGTCGCCGCCGTAGGTGGTCCCGTACGCGTATCCCGTGCTGTTCATTGCGCTCTCCGTGGTCTCTGTGCGATGCGGGGTGACCGGCTGCGCGGACGCGGGCCGCGGTCGGGGTCAGCCCTGACGTGGTGGGTGGTAGAGCCGCTCGGCGCACCAGGTGCGGGTGCCGTCCGGGTGGAGCTGGTGCACCGCGAGGCGGAACCGGATGGCTGCGGCGCCTTCCCGGTTGGCCGCCAGCTGCCTCGTCAGTGCGGTGCAGGCGGCGTCGAGAGCCTGGTCGACCTCTCCGGGGGTGTGGCAGGTGGCCACCAACCGCCCGGTGACGGGATCGGTGATCTCGAAGTCGTGCGCCATGGTGGTGGGCCTGTTCGTCGACTGCCGGTCGGATTCCGGTGGACGGCGGCGGCGCCCGGGCCGGGCCGGACGTCGCCGTTGCGGCCCGGGGGCGGCTCGATGCCGCCTTCGGCCGCTCCGCGCTGCGGAGCAGCGGCCCCGCCGGCCGGTAGGCGGACGGGGCCGCCGCCGGGGCGGGCTGCTCTCACGCGGCGGCGAGAGCCGGGGTGCCCAGTCGTTCGCGGAAGGCGCTCACGCACTTGTCGCCCCGGGCGATGTCGTCGAGCGTCTGCTCCAGTGCGGGAAGCTCGCTCCACAGGGCAGCGCCGAGCTTGTACGTGCGGGTCCACAGTTCCAGCTGGTCCTGGAAGGAGGCGAAGTCTCCGGTGGTGATGGACAGGGGGCCGACCTGCACTCGGACCTCGCCGGCCCCGCTGAGGCTGACGGCAGCCGCGCGGGCGTCTACCTGCGGGCCGTTGACGGGCCCGTCGAAGGCGATGTGAGCGGCGGCCTGGGTATCGGTTCGCGGGGGCGCACTGTGGGGGATCACGACAGGGCTGAAGGTCTTGGCGGCCAGACGCTCGGCTTCCAGCCAGCCGGTGACGGCCGCGTACAGGGCCTGGGGGTGCTTGATGCGGATGCGGACTGACGGCATGTTGACCAGCAGCGAGCGGGCCATCTGCACGCTTTGGGCGGTGTGGTGACCGACCAGGTAGACGGCGAAGTTGGCGCGGTGGCCGCTGGTCTGCGGTGCGGGGATGCGGGCCATGTCGACTCTCCTCGACTCAGTGGTTCGTGGTGTCCGGCCCAGGGTTTGCCTTCCCTGTTTCGACATGTACTAATTTACTTCATGTTCTGGATGGCGTCAAGCGGGGCGGAGCGCTCGCGGTGAGCGCTCCGCCCCGTCCGGGGGTCCGATCAGGCGGCCTGCGGGAAGTCGTAGGCGCTCTCGTCCGGCTCCTCGTCTCCCTGCCCGGCGTACGGATCGGCCTCGCCCGTGTCGCTCATGCCGGGCTCGGTGTCGTCCGGCTCCTCCTCGGCCGCCACGGGGGCCGGCTGGCCTTCCGGGGCGTCCCCCTGCTCCTCCTGCGGCACGTCGGACAGGTCGCCGTCCGCGTGCGGCTCGTCATCCCCTACCTCGGCTTCGTCGCCCTCGGTGTCTTCGTCCTCGTCCTGGAGGTAGTCGTCCTCTTCCTCCTCGGCCGGGTTGTCGCGCCCCTCCCGCTGCCGACGGAGCTGGGCCAGGAGTTCGGCCTCGGGCTCGGCGAACCGGTATCCGTGGGTGTTCAGCAGCTCCATCCAGGCGATGGCCCAGTCCAGATCGAATCGCCAGCCCTGGTTGAGCACGAGCCGCATGTTGTCCTCGGCCATGAGCGCGAGCTGAGCGAACATGATCAACGGGAGCTTGTTCTCCGAAGTCCGGTCCACCCTGCGGCGCATCGCCTCGGCGAGGGGCTGGTCCTTGGCGGGGTTCGCACCGAGGAGCGTGAACACCTTGTGCTCGTGCCCCCGGTCCAGGCTGCTGCTGAGGCCGTAGGCGAACATGTGGGTGATCACGGCCTTGTGCAGACCCTTCGGGGTCTTGCCTGCTCGGGCGGTCTTGGTGATGAACTCGGTACGCATCTGGGCTGCGATGCTCAGCGCCTCGCGTCGGTCGGCCGCCTCCTTCTCGGCCGCCTCCTTCTCGGCGATCTCCGACTCACTGAGGTGTGAGTAGTAGCTGGTGATCTCGTGGTTGTCGTACTTCTTGGGCTCGCGGCACAGGTAGGTGATGAAGCCGCGTTCGTCCAGGTAAGCGGCGTGGCCGGGGCACTCGGCGTGCGACTCCTTGGTGTACTTCTGCCCGTTCTCATCTCGCAGGGAGTGCAGTTCGACCTGGACGGAGCCGTAGCGCGGGCGGGGAATCAGTGCGACGCCGGAGCGGAGCAGTTCGGCCCGCGACTCGTCCTTGCGTGCGGCGTTCTCGCGCCGGGAGCGCTCGGTCATCAGGGCGTAGTGGAGGTGGCCGCCGCGCTGGACCGTGTCCAGCAGTCGCTTGTACGCCTTCGCGTCGTTCTCGAACTCGGCCAGTTCCATGGACTGTTCGAGGTCGAGCTGTCCGGCGTCGGCGGCGTCGCGTGCCACCTTCGGCATCCGGTGCAGGCGCAGGCTGGCGCTGACCTTCTCCTTGCCCTGTGCCACCTGTCGGGCGATCTCGTCCACGTCTAGGCCCTCCAGGGCGAGCTGGTCGTAGGCGGCGGCGATGTCGCTGGGCCGCATGTCGGTGCGGTGGATGTTCTCCGTGAGCTGGTCGATGATCTTCGCCGCGCTGCTGCTGATGTCCGTACGCACGATGGCGGGGATGAGCGGGCGTCCGGCCTCGATCGCGGCTGCGTGCCGGTGGAAGCCGAAGAGGAGGGAGTACGGGCCGCCCGCGTCGGAGGTGTGGACGGAGACGGGCTCCAGGACTCCGCGCTCCTTGATGGAGGCGACGAAGTCGGCGTCGAGGTCGATGGGCCGGATGTTGCGACCGACCTGGATTTCGTTGGGGTCGATCCAGACCAGTTCCATGCCGAGGTTCTGCTCGGCGGCGGTCTCTGCGGTGATCTCTACGGCCGGGGCGGTGGTCACGGGCTTCTCCTGTGCGAACTCGGTGGTCGTGGCGTCCGGCCCGGGGTTTGCCTTCCCCGTTCCGACATGTACTAATCTACCTTATGGGGGAAGGTGCGTCAACCCTCCGGGGCTCCTCCCCGCCCGCAATTCGGGCGGGGAGGAGCGGAGTCACACCCAGGCCCAGGCGGGAGCGGGCGGCTCGACGGGGAGCAGCGACCGCCAGTCGGCGATGCCCGCATCGAGCCGGTCCGCCTCCGCGAGAGCGTCGTAGGCGCGCTGCATGACGGCCGCACGCTGGACCCCCAGCGCGAGGATGCGCTCCGGGGCGAGAGCGACCGCCCGCGCCCAGATGACTGCGGCCCGGTCGGAACGCGCCGCGTGGTGCCGGACAACGGCGGCGACCAGCTGTGCGGTGCGCAGGTTGACCCGGTCGGTGACCGTGGTGGCCGCGTAGGTGTCGCGGGTGCTCCTCAGCGGATGCAGCCGCGCGGGGCGCTCCATCCAGACGTGCCAGCCGAACCCGTTTTCCGGGTAGGCAGAGATGAGCCGTTCCATCTCGCTGACGCGGACCCGAGCCCGTCCCGCCAGGGCGATTCCACCGACCTTGGGCGTGGCGGTCCAGCCCGCTCCTGCGCCTTCGGGGATGATGTGGTCCTGCTCTGGGCGACCGTAGACGATGTCGACCCGGTCGGCGTCCTGGGGGTCCGGAACCAGGGTGAAGGTGCCTACGCCCTCGACTTCGTACCGTACGACGCCATGGTCCCAATCGGTGATGACGGCGGCCTGCTGGGTGCCGCCCGCCGGGGTGGTCAGGTCGATCACGGGACTCTCCTTGCGATGAGGTGGTTCGCGGTGGCCGGTCCGGGGCTTGCCCTCCCTTTCACGACATGTACTAATCTACCTCATGAAGGTAGAGGTCGTCAACTCCTCGGCCTCACCGGATTCGTCGGCCCAGTAACGTTCACCGCGCTCCAACACCTCCGACAGCGATACTTCGATGCCCGCGATCGCGAGCAGGTGGCGCAGGTCGGCGAACAGGTCCGCCAGCAGCGTTTCCGCCTCGCCTTCGGTGAACTCCCGCTTGAGGTCCTGGTCCCGCGACACCACGTACGCCTCGACAGCGCTCCGAGCGTGCGCAGCGCACTCGATCAATTCGGCCTTCATCTGCACTTTCTCCTTCGTCGGTGGGTTGGTCGGGCACGGCGCGGAGGATCCACGGACCTGATGGCCGCGGACCATTTCCCCCGCCCTCCCTGCGAAAAGAGATGCCGGGTGCCGGGCGGCGGAGTGCAGGGGAGGCAGGGAGTACCGCAGCCGGTATAGCGACGCAGGAGCGGGCCGGCGAGGACACGGACCGAACGACCTTGCACTCCGCCGCCCGGCACCCAGAATCAAAAAGCAGGGAGGGTGGAGGAAACCCACGGACCCAGCACAGCGCAGGACCGCACGAACAACACAACCCGGCAAAGCCGGACACCACAATCCAGCACCACCTGCCCGGGCGGGCGCAACAAGTCGGCCAGATAAGGCCGGCAGACGGGTTCTGGTCGCGGTGGCGTTCAGGGGAAGTCCGTATACGCAGGACCCCACCTGGCATATTCGCCCTGGCTCGATCCTTGTGGTTACTGTGGCGCTGGTACGCAGGTGGGGCCTGAACTTGGAGGCCTGGGCGCAAGCGGCACATAGCCGCCGAGAACGAGCACGGAGCCCGATCAGTGGGTATGCGAGAAGCCTGGTGATACCGGGAAGAGACGATGATGCCCGTGCCCCCATCGGGGGTCGCCTCGCAGCCTGGCGGGCGCGGCGAGGGACCACGGTGTCCGAGCTGGCTGCGCACTCCGGTCTTCCGGGTGAGCTGATCGGGGACCTGGAGGCCGGCCGGGACTGGGTCGACCGCCGGGGCGTACTCGCAGCGCTGGCAGCCGCACTCCGGCTCGATACCACCGACCTCACCGGTCAGCCGTACGCGCCCACGGGCACCGACCACGCGGACGTTCACGCCTTGGCTTACCGTCTCCGTCGGCACCTGGCTGGATCGGGCCCCGTCGTCAACGCTGCGAGCGGGGAACTCGATGACCTGGCTGCACAAACAGCAACGGTGCGCGAGGCTGAGGCCGCGGGCGACGAACACACCCTCGCGACGGTCCTACCCGAACTGCTGGAACTCGCCGACCGCCTGGTGGCCACAGGGCCGGCGGCAGAACGGGCGAGAGCGGATCACCTACGGGCGACCGGGTATGCAGTCAGCGCCGGCCTGCTGAGACGCGTCGGGTTCCGCGACCTTGCCTGGAGCGTTCTGCGGCACGGCCGCCCCGGGGGTGCAGACCGGACGGTCCTCGTCGAGGAGATACGGCTGCTGCTCAGCATAGGAATGCCGGAGCACGCCCTCGCGCGAGCCCAGCGTGCCGAGCAGATAGGACAGGACCAAGACCTGCTCCACCTCGCCGCAGTAGCGCACGCGAGCGCGGGACGCCGGGAGCAGGCGGAAGGCATGCTGGAGCGGGCGGCTGGAGCGGGGGAACCCGGTGCGACGGCCGCAGCGCGAGCAGCCGTCGCGCTGGAGTGCGGCGCTCCGGACGAGGCGATCGAGCATGCAGCGGTCGTGACAGCCCTGCCCGGCGCGCAACACACGGATCTGCTCCTTCTCGCCGCGTCGGCTGAAGCTCGTCTGGGCCGCACGGCGAAGGCGGTCGGGCGGCTATCAGCGGCAGATGCGCTGGCACCGCTGCACACGCGCCTGGAGCCCATCACACACGAACTCCTACGCGTCCTGCCGTCGCGGGTCGGGGAGGCCGACGCCGCAGCCTTGCGCCGGATCGCGCATCGAGCCGGCCTGATGTGAACGGGCGATCATCCGTTCAGGAATGACCCCTCACGCCGGGCGCACCTGGCCTTACCCTAAGTCAGGGAGTTGGGGCGGATCATCATGGACGAACGGCAAGCTCAGCAGGCCAAGTCGATCGGCGAGCGGGTACGGTCGACGCGCCGTCAGCGGGGGATGAGCCTGCGGACAGTTGCCGGACTGGCCGGGGTCTCGGTCGGATATCTGTCAATGATCGAGAACGGCCAGCGATTACTGGACAGGGCTGTGTTCATCAACGACATCGCCGATGCCCTGAGGGTGTCTCCCGCAGAACTCACAGGCCAGCCCTTCCCGCCTGCGGATCCTCAGTCGACGGCTGCTCACGCGGCGATTCCCGCGATCCGCCTGGCACTGATGGGCATGGCGCTCGACGCCCCACCGGACCGGCGCCCGACGGGCGAATCCCTAGCCAGGCTCACCGCACGGGTCACCCGGGCCAACAACCTGTACCACTCCGCCGAGTACGGCACCCTGGCCACGGAGCTCCCCGCCCTGCTCGCAGACCTCCACACGGCCGCGGAGGCCCGGCACGGCCTCCTGCGCCGACGCGTGCTGCAGCTGGTGGCTGGCACCTACCATCCCGCCTGCGCACTCCTGTTAAAGAACCTGGGGTACACCGATCTGGCGTTCATCGCGGTGACCCGTGCATCCGAGGTCATCGCCGAACTGCAGGACCCGGTCTACTCGGCACTTTCGAGCTTCTTCTTTACCCACGTACTCATGGCCGCAGGCAGCCCCGCGCAGGCACTGAGCCGGGCGACGGCCGCTATCGGACAGCTGGACAACAACATGAGCGGCCGGTCTGCGAAGGCCCTCCTTGGCGAACTGCATCTGATCTCGGCTACGTCGATCACCCGCGACAGCGGACGGTCCAGCTCCAACCGCTGCGCGGACGTCCAGGCCCACCTGGACGAGGCGGCCAGACTCGCAGGACGAACGGGTGAGACCCAGGCGTGGCACCTGAACTTCGGGCTCACCAACGTCGGAATCCACCGTGTGAGCCTGAACACGGCGCTCGGGCTCCATGGGGAGGCCGCTTTGGCCGGAGTCGAGGTCCATCCCGAGGCCATCGCTGCCCCCGGGCGGCAGGCGGCATTTCATGCGGATCACGGAAGAGCGCTCGCCCATCTTCGCGGACGGGAGCCCGCAGCGGCCAAAGAGCTGCTGCGGGCGGAAGAGATCGCTCCACAGCGCATCCGTAGCGACGCCCTAGTCCGGGACTCGGTCAGCTTCCTACTGGGCCGACGCATGCCCCCACACGCCCAACGGGACCTCCGCGGCCTGGCGCACCGGATTGGGCTGCCACCCGTCTGAGCAGTCTGTCCCGCCGGACCCAGACGCGGGGTCTGCGGCCTGCTCTGCAATTGGCGAAAACGGCCGTTTTAGCACCTGCGCGGCCACAGGGTTCACGAGGGTGAACACCTTCTCGGGCCGCACTGCCTACCTTCATTCATCGACCCCTGGATTTACCGAAGCCGAGGCATGCGGTCTTCCGTTGAGCCGTGTTGACGGTTCTCCTGAGGGGTCGGTTGGGACTGCGCGGGGTTCACCCCGCGCTGCCCTGTTCCGCCTGGGAAAGAGGGACATGATGCAGCAGCGCACGGAACCACCGCCGATACCGGTCCAGGAGTTGAGGCGCTCGATCGGGGACCTGTCTCTTCATCTGCGGACATCGCAGCCGCAGGAGAAGCCGGCCGAACCGCGGTTCGTCGACTACGACTCGATCCGGCTACCGGACGGCCGGCTGGTGGGCCGCAAAAAGGTGATCGTCATGTCGGGGGGCTGTAGCGTCCCCACCTGCACGATGTGCCCCTTCACCAACCTGAACAACTACGGGCACGGCGGCGGAGGATCGCCGGACAGCCTGCTGGCACAGGTCCGGGAAGCGCTTACACGGACCGGCGGCGAGCCCGCCTACGAGGTGCTGTCCCTCTACAACGATGGGAGCTTCTTCGCACCGAAGGAGGTACCCCGGAACGTCCAGGTGGAGATTGCGCGGCTCGTTGCGGAGGCGGGGGTGCGGCGACTGGTGGTGGAGTCGCTGCCGCAGTTCGTCACGGAGCGGGTGCTCGGGCCGTTCGTGGAGGCCCTGGGGAAAGTACGGCTGGAGATCGGGATCGGTCTGCAGTCCGCGGACCAACTGGTCCGCGAGACGCTGGTGAACACCCGGATCTCCCAGGTCTCGTTCGAGCGGGCGCTGAAGACGATGTCCGGTCTCGGCGTGGACCCGAAGATCTACCTGATGGTGAAGCCCCCGTTCTTGACGGACGGGGAGGCGGTCACCGATGTCGTGCAGTCCGTCGACTACCTGGTCGGGCTGGGCGTGACCGGGATGACGCTGTGCCCGACGCGGGTGTCTCGGTCCACGGTGGCGTGGGAGCTGTGGCAGGCCGGCCTGTACACGCCGCCGAACCTGTGGACGGTGGTGGAGGCGGTCCGCCGGGTCCATGAGCGGCTCGCGGTGAGGGTGGCCTGCATCAACCTGCGCGGCAGCGACTTCGAGTCGATCTTCCCCGCTGCCTGCGAGGCGTGCGCGGACCGGGTCGTGGACTGCCTCATGCGGTTCGGTGAGAGCGGTGACCCGGCCGATCTGCCGGAGGACTGCGAGTGCCGGCCGCCGTTGGACGTGATGCCGCTGGACCACGCGGAGATCACCGCACGCACTGCGCGGCAGGTAGCGGTGCTGGAGCGGGCCGGTGGCTGAGCAGGTCGCGCCGGTGGCCGGGTTGCCCCCGCGGTGTCCGGCGCGGGGGTTCGAGCAGGACCCGCTGCGCGTGATGGCGCGGGGCCACGAGCAGGCGGGGCCGGTGTTCCGCATGGACATCGACGGCGTGGAGACCACGCTGGTAGGCACCTGGGGCGGGCTTGGCGAGTTGTTCGCGGCCGAGCGTGGCCGCCTGGAGGTCCTGAACACTCCTCTGGTGCGGACCCTGTTCGGCCGAGCTGTGTTCAACCTAGCCGGTGACGCACATGCCGAGGCGCGGCGCCGGTTGCGACCCCCGCTGGCGAGGCGGGCGCTGCCCGACTATGTGGTACCGCTGCTGGAGGTCACCGCACCAGTGGCGGCCCGATGGGCGAGCGTCCCAGGCACGGACCTGTACGCGGCGGCGCGGGAGGTCACCCTGGTGATGAGCGCTCGGATCCTGCTGGGCATCGACCCCGGCGACGACGATGCCCGGCTCTTCGCTGACGCCTTCGAGATGTTCGTCGCGGCCACCGCCGTGCCGGGCGGCCGGGGGCGGTACCTGTCGGTCCGGTATTGGGCGGGGCTGCGGGCCAGGCGCCGCCTGCACGCCCTGTTCGCCCGGCGGGCCCGCACTGCGAACGGGCCGGGGGAGGCGCTGACCGGCCTGGCGGACGAGTTCGACGGGGCGCCGCAGGGGGTGGGGCCGTTGGCCGATCACCTGCTGGCGCTGCTGATCGCCGCCCGGGAAACGACAGCGAGCCTGATCACCTGGTGTCTGATCGAGCTCGCCCAGCACCCGGACCACGCCGAGCTCGCGGCAGCGGAGGCCCGCGGCGCCGTCGCCCGGCCGGGGACGTTGACGAGGCGGGGGGCTCTGCCCGTGCTGCGGGCGGTGCTGGCCGAGACCCAGCGCCTGCACTCGCCGAACCTGCTGTCCGTACGGGAGGCCACCTGCTCGGTGAACCTGGGCGGCCACACCGTCCCGGCCGGGATGCGGGTCGCGTACTCCCCGTCAGCGGGCCACTTCGACGCTGCCATATTCCCGCAGCCGCACGCCTTCCGGCCCGGACGCTTCCTGGCCGGCCAGGCGGACCCAGGCCGGCTGTGGGCGTTCGGCGGTGGTGCGCACGCGTGCCTGGGCCGCCCGCTGGCCGAGCTCATGGCGCTGACGGTGCTGGTGTCCGCCCTGCACCAGGGAACGCCGCGGCTGCCCGGGGGGCCGCCCGCCCGCATCCGCTACCGGCCCGCCAAGGCCCCATTGGACCCTCTGCCCTTCGCCCTCGACCTGCGGGAGCCCGCGCCGTGACCACCACACCGCCCGACGCCGCCGCCGCTCTGTGCGCGGTAGCCGCACACCATCACGCAAGCCGACAACGGCTGCACCTGGTACCAAGCGAGAACGGCCTGTCGCTGGCCGCCCGGCTGCCGCACCTGATGGAGGCCGCCGTTCGCTACGCCTTCCCCGGGCCTGAAGGCGGGGGCGAGAACTGGGCGTGGCCAGGACGGCAGGACCTGGTCACCGTCGAGCGGGGCGCCGTGGTGCGGCTTGGCGCACAGCTCGGCGCCCAGTACGTCAACCTGAAACCGGTCTCGGGGATATCGGCCCTGACGGTGGCCCTGTCCGCACTGACCCGTCCGCGGGACATGGTATTCAACCTGTCCGAGCGGGACGGCGGGCACGGCTCGACCCGCTTCATCGGCACCCGGCTAGGCCTGCAGATGAAGAACTTGCCGGTCGATCCCGCCACCTGCACCCTCGACCTCGACGCCCTGGCCGGGCTCCTCGGCGACGGGCCCCGGCCCGCAATGGTCTACCTGGACGCGTTCATGTGCCTGTTCCCCCTCGACCTGGGCGGGCTGCGCGCCGTGGTCGGCCAGGACACGGTGATCCACTACGACGCCTCCCACACCCTCGGGCTGATCGCCGGCGGCCAGTTCCAAAACCCCCTCGCCGAAGGCGCGGACACCCTCGGCGGTTCCACCCACAAGACCTACCCCGGCCCCCACAAGGGCGTTCTGGCCACCAATGACCTCCGTCTCGCAGACCGGCTGGACGAGCACGCGGGGCACTTCGTCTCCCACCACCACCCGGCCGACGTCACCGCCCTGGCGGTGGCCGTCGCCGAGATGGACGAGTACGGAGCGGCGTACGCGGCGCGCACCGTGGCCAATGCCCGGCGCCTGGGTGCGGCCCTGGCCGAGCGCGGCTTCACGATGTGCGGAGCGGAGCGGGGATTCACCGGCTGCCATCAGCTCTGGATCGACATCGCGCCGCTGATGGACGCCGAGACCGCTTCTCGGCTGCTGTTCGAGGCGGACATCGTCGTGAACGCCATCCCCGTTCCCCACGTCACGGCACCGGCCGGGCTGCGCCTGGGCGTCCAGGAAGCCTCCTGGGCGGGGATGGAGGAGGAGGCGATGGTGGAGATCGCCGAGATGTTCGCCGCTGTGCTGCGCGACGGGCAGGATCCGGCGGCCGTCGGCAAGCGGACCCGCGCACTGATCGAGGCGCACCGCCCGGCCGGGGCGACGGAGCAGGTGCTGAGTGCGGGGCTGGCCACGGCCGGCGGTGAGGTCCGGTGATTCCGGAGCAGCTACCGGCCAAGGGCCTGTTCCTCGGCCCCCTCCACACCACCGCGACCTTCGAGATCCGGCCGGACTGCCGCCACTTCGCCGGCGGGATGCCGTGCAAGCACTGGCGGCCCTGCCACGGGTGCGAGCTGCACGACCCGGTTGACCACCGGGTGCTGATCGTGATGCTCGGGCTGCTGGGCGACATGCTCATCGCCTCCCCGCTGCCGGCGCGGATCCGCGCCGACCACCCGGGGGCCCACATCACCTGGCTCGTGGACGAGGCCAACGCGCCGATCCTGCGGATGAACCCGTACGTGGACCAGGTCTTGGTCCACGACTGGCAGGCCGCAGCCGAGCTGCTCTCGCGCCGCTTCCACGCCGTCTACTCCTTCGAGCGGACCCCGTCGGCCGCTGCCCTAGTCGACAGGATTCCCGCCGACCACAAGGCGGGCCTGGCCTTCGGCGGACCGCACCATGCCCTGTACCCGATGGGCAAGGCCGCGCAGCAGTTCTTCCGCCAGAACACCTGGAATGACTACCGCACCACGACCAACACCCAGACGTGGACGGAGCTGTACTTCGCCGTCGCCGGATACCAGTACGCCGGTGAGCCGTATGTTCTGGAGGTGCCGCACGCGGCGCGGCGGCGCGCGGCCGGTCTTCTGGGGGAGCGCTCCGGGCCGCGGGTCTGCTTGAACCTCGGCGGGTCGCTGGCCACGAAGATCTGGCCGGAACAGCACTGGGCGCAGCTCGCCGACGCCCTACTCGACCACGGAGCGCAGCTCGCGGTCCTCGGCGGCCCCACCGACCGGGATGCCTGCGAGCACCTGGTGCGCCGCCTGCGGATGCGCGGCGCGGACGAACAGCAGGTCGCTTACGCGCAGTTGTCGATCGTGGAGGCCGCCGCTCTACCTGGCTTCTGCGACACCGTGGTGACGGGCGACAGCTTCGGCTTCCACCTGGCGCTCGCCCACCACAAGCCGGTCGTGCTGCTGCTCGGGCCGAGCAACGGCGCCGAGGTCATCCCCAAACACGTCGGCAACGTCACCGCGCTGCGTTCATCCCTGCCGTGTTCGCCGTGCGCTCACCAGGTGGCGTGCGGCGGCGCCGGGGGCTGCATGGACACCATCGACCCCTCCCTGGTCCTCAAAGCAGCCCTGGAGCACCTGAACACCTGACCGGCCGGAGCGGCGCGGCGCCGCACCCGATGTTGAGACGAAGGAGATCCTGTTGGCAACCGTGCTGGGGCTGGGCGGCCCGTACTACCACGACGCCTCCGCCTGCCTGGTCATCGACGGCCAAGTCGTCGCGTTCGCCGAGGAGGAGCGGTTCTCCCGCCGCAAGCACCACAAGGACTCCCGCAGTTGCGCGGCCGCCACGGCGTACTGCCTGTCCGAGGCCGGGATCACCCTGGCCGACGTGGACGAGATCGCCATCGCGTTCAACCCCTCCTGGCCGAAGCCGAGCCAGGAGTGCACCGACCCGGAGCTGATCGCCGAACTCCTGGACCCGGCCTGCTTCGGGCACCACCGGCCCCGCCGGGTGACCGTCGTCAAGCACCACCTCGCGCACGCCGCGTCCGCTTTCTACCCCTCCGGGTTCCAGGACGCGGCGGTGCTGGTCGTCGACGGCTCCGGCGACGGGATCTCCGCGACCCTCGCGCACGGCACCGCCGACGGCCTCAAGACGATCCGGCAGTGGCCGTTCTCCCAGAGCCTGGGCTGGTTCTACGAAACCGTCGCCGAACACCTCGGCCTGGGTGACTGGACCAGCTCGGGCAAGCTCATGGGCCTGGCCGGATACGGGGACCCCGAACGGTACGCACTGGACTTCCTGAGCCCGGAGTCCGGCGGCTACCGCCTGGACCTGTCCGCGTACGGCATCGGTCCGGAGGAGAAGGTTGAGGACCAGTACACCGACCTGCGCTATTACCGGCGCCTGAAGGGCGCGTACGCCGCCGCCTACACCGGCCTCGGCGTCCCCCGGCACCGGCGCCCCCGCGCCTTCGATCGCACCCGGGGGCGGCTGATCACCGACACCGAGTACCGGAGCGAGCACGCCGACCTCGCCGCCAGCGCGCAGCGGCTGCTGGAGCGGTGCCTGGCCGAGCTCGCGCGTGAGGCCCTGGCTGCCACCGGCTCGACACGGCTGTGTGTGGCGGGCGGGGTCGGGCTGAACTGCTCTGCCAACGGCCGCCTCGCCTCCCTGCGCGGCGTCGAGGAACTGTTCGTGCAGCCCGCCGCCGGGGACGCCGGCTGCGCAATCGGCGCGGCACTGGAAGTCGCGCTGCGCCGCGGGGACCTCACCCTGCCCGGGCCAGCGATGACCACGGCCGCGCTCGGCCCCGCCTTCACCGACGCCACCATCCGCTCCGTGCTCACCGCCTACGGGCTGCCCTTCCGCGACCACGGCGGGGACCTGTCCGCCGTGGTCGCGGGCCACCTCGCGCTCGGCCGCACTGCGGGCTGGTTCCAGGGCCGCATGGAAGCCGGGCCCCGCGCGCTGGGCCAGCGCAGTATCCTCGCCGACCCCCACCGTACGGAGATCGGCGACCGCATCAACCAGCACGTCAAGCACCGCGAACCGTGGCGCCCGCTCGCCCCGGTGATGCTGGAGACGTCTGCCCCGGCCCTGATCGGCACCACCGTCCCACACCCCTTCATGATCGTGGCCCGCCAGGCCACCGAAGAAGCCCGGCACCTGATCCCGGCCGCCGTCCACGCCGACCACACGCTGCGTCCCCAGACCGTCGCCCCCGACGCGGCCGACCCGTACGCGGCCCTGCTCATCTCGTTCGCCGAGCAGACCGGCCGGCCTGCGGCCCTGTTGAACACGAGCTTCAACCACGAATCCGAACCGATCGTCTGTACGCCCCGAGACGCCGTCGCCACCTTCGCCGCCAGCCCTCTCGACGTCCTGGCCATCGGCCCCTTCCTCGTCCGCAAGGAGCAACGGACCTGACGCCCCGGTACCAACCGGTCACGGCCGGTACGTTGAAGCCCGGCCACGGCCGACCCCATCCAGCGAACGGAACACGTCCCAGATGACCAGCAGCACCACGCCAGAGCCCTCGGTCGCCGACCGCCTGCGTACCGAGCACGGCACCGCCCTGACTATCGGCACCGACTGCGACCTGTCCGACGACCTCCTCATCGAGCTCGACGCCGATGCATACCTCGCCCTCGGCGACCGGGTCTCGATCCGGCGCGGCACCACCATCCAGGTCCATCGGGGCGCGACCATCGTCATCGGCCACGACGTCGCCATCGGGGAGAACGCCTTCCTGTCCGCCATGGCCGGCATCCGCCTGGGCGATGGTTGTGCCCTGTCGAACTACGTGGACCTCCACGACCACAACCATCGCGAGCGCTCCGCCACCCACGTCCCCACCGGGCAACTCGTGCCGTGGGCCAGCGGCTTCGAGGCCGCCCCGATCGTCGTGGAGCCAGGCGCGACCATCTCCAACAAGGTCACCGTGACCGCGGGCGTCCGCGTCGGCGCGAACGCGCTCATCGGGGCAAACGCGGTCGTCTCCCACAGCATCGCCCCTGACACCGCCGCCGCCGGTGTCCCGGCTACCGCGCGCCACCGCTTCGACGGCGCGAGCATCCCTGTCGTCGACGACCGGCGGACCCTCAACATCGGCTTCTACGGCACGAGCATCATGGAGCACTTGGAGGCCGTCAACGTCCAGATGACCACTCAGGCGAACCTGCCCGAGGTTGGCTCCAAGGTCACGGTCGAGGGCTGGCAGCAGCGCGGCTGGGTCCACCGGCTGTCGCTGGGGCTCCGCGCGGCCTGGCCGCACGTCTCCTTCGACATCGCCAACCACGGCGAAGGCGGGGCGACGAGCCGGGACATCGCCAAGATCGTCGACGACATCCAGCAGGCCCACGCCCCCCGCTACGACCTGGTGCTCCTTTCCTGCGCCATCAACGACGTCTGGCGACAGTTCCAGGGCCGCACCGCCGAGGCGGTCGGCATCGAGGAGTACACCGGACACCTCGCCGCGATGCTCCAGCAGCTCGGCGGGTACGCGCGGCAGCTCGTCGTGCTCTCCGAGACGCCGTTCGGCCCGGTGGAGGCGCCGGACACCGTGATCGCGATGAATACCGAACTGGCCCGATACAACGCAGCCGCCGCCAGGGTCACCACCGACCACGGGGCGCTGTTTCTGGACGTGTCGACACCGTTCACCGCCGCAGTGCGCCACCTGGCCGCAGCCCCCGCCGACCACGAGACGGCCGGGTTGTGGAGCGACGGGGTCCACCTCAGCGAGCTCGGTGACACCGTGCTGCTCCAGCAGGCCGAGGCGTTCCTCGCCGAGCACCGCGTCATCCAGGCCCTCATCGACTACCCCCGGCTGGAGCGCGACCGCGCGCTGGAGGTCTACCGGCCGATGTTCGCCGCCTGCCGGCCCTCCGGCGCCTGAAACCCCGGAGGCTGCCGGTGGTCGGCCGCCAGCAGCCCCCGGCCTCGCCGTCCTCTCTCCTCTTCATCAGGGATCCGATGTGACCAGCCCCGGACGTCTCCACACCCGTGCCCTCGGCGCGGCGTTACCCCTGCTCGACACCGACCGGCTGGAGGAGTGGGGCCGCGACCTGGCCGCACGGCTGCCCGCCGGAGCACGGCTGCTGGTCGCCGGCAACGGCGGCTCCGCCGCCGAGGCGCAACACCTGACCTCCGAGCTAGTCGGCCGCTTCGACACCGATCGGGCACCACTGTCTGCCATCGCCCTGCACGCGGACACCTCCGCGGTCACCGCGATCGTCAACGACTACGGCCCCGCTGAGATGTTCGCCCGCCAGGTGCGGGCGCACGGTCGGCCCGGCGACGTGCTGCTGCTCCTGTCCGCCTCGGGCCGCAGTGCGAACCTCGTCGCGGCGGCGGAGGCCGGGTGTGAACTCGGGCTGACGACCTGGGCGCTGACCGGCCCCGGGCCCAACCCCCTGGCGCAGGCGTGCCTGGCGGCCGTGCGTGTGGACGCGGGCAGTGTCGCCACCGTCCAGGAGTGCCACCTCGTCGCGGTCCATTTGCTCTGCGCGGCCCTCGATGCCGTCCTCACCACTGCGGTCGCCGTGCCGGGCACGCGGGCGGCGGCGCACGGCGAGCGACCGGAGGGGACCGTGCGGAGGCTGGTGGTGGTCGGCGACGTGCTGCTGGACCGGGATGTGTCCGGCAGCGCCGACCGGCTTTCACCGGAGGCCCCGGTCCCGGTCATATCCCGCGAGCGTACGGTCGAGCGGCCCGGGGGAGCCGGACTGGCCGCCCTCATGGCGGCCCGGGAGCCGGGCTGGCGGGTATCCCTGCTGTGCGGAATCGGCCGCGACGCGGCCGGGGACGGGGTCCGTGCGCTCTTGGTGGAAGCCGGCGTCGAGGTGCTCGACGCGGCGACAGGCGGCGAGACTCCAGTCAAGACCCGTCTCCGCGCCCAGAACCGCACCCTTCTGCGCGTGGACGACGAACAGGCACCGATCCGACTGGGGTCGCTGCCGGAGGAGACACGCGAGCGGCTCGGCACGGCGGCCGCAGTGCTGGTGTGCGACTACGGGCGCGGCGTCGCCGCCCACCCCGAGATACGCCAAGCCCTGGAAGTGCAGGCAGGTCGCCGTCCGATCGTGTGGGATCCACACCCCAGGGGTGCCGTCCCGGTGCCCGGCGTGGCGCTCGCGCTCCCGAACACCGACGAAGCCCGCACCCTCAGCGGGGCCGGGGGCGGCCAAGGGCTGGCAGGCGACATTTACCGGGGCGCGGCCCTGCTGAAGGCATGGCCGGTCAAGCAGGTAGCCGTGACTCGAGGGGGCGAGGGGGCGGTCCTGGTGGCCAGCGCCGACGGGCATCCGCTGGCGATCCCGGGACGGCCAGCGGCTGGAGACACGTGCGGGGCGGGAGACCGGCTCGCCGTCACCGCGGCACTGCTCCTCGGCATGGGCAAGCTCCCCTCGCACGCCGTTGCCGCCGGCGTCGAAGCCGCGACCGCATACGTCGAGGGTGGCGGGCCGTCCACCCTCACCCGGCCCGCCAGCGCTCACGCCCCGGCGACCGACGACATCCTGGCCCGGATCGGCGAGGTCCGGGCGGGCGGGGGCCGCATCGTGGCAGCCGGTGGCTGCTTCGACCTCCTGCACGCAGGCCACCTCTCCCTTCTCCGGCAGGCCCGGCGCCTCGGCGACATCTTGGTGGTCTGCATGAACAGCGACACCTCCGTCACCCGGCTCAAGGGCCCGGACCGGCCGGTGGTCAGCGAGCGGGAGCGCCAGGACCTGCTGGAGGCACTCGTCTGCGTTGACGGTGTCCTCCCGTTCACCGAGGACACCCCCGAACGGGTCCTGGCCGAACTGCGACCAGACGTCTGGGTCAAGGGCGGCGACTACAACGGCCGCCGGATCCCCGAGAGCGACCTGATCGAGAGCTGGGGCGGGCAGGTTGTCGTCGTCCCGTACCTGGACGGCCGCTCCACCACCTCCCTGATCGCCCATGCCGCACGGAAGGCAGGCGCCCGATGAACACCGCCTCCCATGCGCTGGTCACCGGTGCCGCCGGGTTCATCGGCCGGCACACCGTCGCAGCCTTCTACCGCGCCGGGTACCAGGTCACCGCCGTCGACCTGCGCCCCGCCCCTGATCACCTCGCCCACCAAGGCCGTTGGTTGCGCGACGACTTCGCGGAGCCCGGCCTCCTCGACGAGATCGCGGGCGGCCGGTACGAGAGTGTGTTGCACCAGGCCGGGATCAGCGACACCCGCGCCCCCGCCGGGCCAGCGCTTCAGGAGACGAACACGTTCGGTCCGCTGCGGCTGGCCGACGCCTGTCGGCGTGGCGGTGCCCGGTTGGTCTACGCCTCCTCACACTCCGTCTACGGCGCCCTCCGCGAACGCACCCCCATCACAGAGGACGCAGACGGGGCCCGCGGCCGCTGCTCCGGCCCGCTGAACGCGTACGCGGTCTCCAAGCTCACCCTCGACCAGCAGATGCGCGACGAGTACGCGACCGGTCTCCAGTGGGCGGGCCTGCGCTACACCAACGTCTTCGGCCCGGATGAGACCGACAAGGGCCGCATGGCCTCCATCCTGTCCCAGCTCCTGCGCCAGGCCGCCCAGACCGGCCGGGTCCGGATCTTCGACGACTCGCTCACCGCCGCCCGCGACTACATCCCTGTCGAAACCGTCGCCGCCACCCTCCTCCAGTTGGCCCGCCGGCCGGTGAAGTCCCAGGTCTATAACCTCGGCTCCGGACTGGCGGTGTCGTTCGCGGAGGTGGCGCAATGGTGCGCCCGCTGGTACCGCGAGCAGACTGGTGGAGCGCTGACCATCGAGCTGGTGCCCAACCCGGTCCCGACTGCGTATCAGTACTACACGTGCGCGGACATGACCGCTCTGGACAAGGCACTTCCCCTTCGGCCGACCCTCGCCCTCCTCCACGTCCAGCTCCGGGCGTCGGAACTCTTTGAGGGCTTCCGGCAAACCCCTGACGACAAGCCGTGACGGCTCCCGCATCGATCGCCGTCAATCGGCCGGCCGTCCGTCGACCGGCGGTCTTCCTCGACCGCGACGGCACGTTGACCGAGGGCCGCCACTACCCCTCGCACCCCGACGACCTCGTCCTTCAGCCCGGCGTTGGACCACCGCTTCGTGCCATCCAGAGTAAGGACATCGCCCTCGTCATCATCACCAACCAGAGCGGCCTCGCCCGCGGCCTGTTCGACGAGCGCACGCTCAGTGCGATGCACCACCGTCTTCGCCAACTCCTCGCCCAGCACGGTGTCCATCTCGACGGGATCTACTCCTGCACCCACCACCCCGCTGGCACGGTCACCCACCTCCGTACCGCCTGCCTATGCCGAAAGCCGGCTCCCGGGATGCTGCTCCAGGCCACCACGGACCTCGCGCTCGACCTCACCCGATCGTGGATGGTCGGCGACTCCGCCTGTGACGTCGAAGCTGGCTCCCGGGCCGGAACCCGTACCGCGCTCATCGAGGCCCACGCCCCTCCCGGCACCCAGCCCGACCTGTACAGCGGGACGACAGCCGCCGCGCTCGCTTCCATCGACCAGCAATTCGTCAGTGAGCAGCGAGATCCCGATCAGAGCGCGGACCAGACCACCTCGATTCGGTGCCCCGACCGCTCCCCGACCACTTGCCTCGGCCCGCGCCCGGCGGGGGTGTTCGAAGAGTAGACCTCGATGTGGTGCCGCCCCCGGCCTCGGCGGTCTGAATGCCATGCCCTGATGCGGGAGGCGACCTCTTCCGCGGACCCGGCCCCGCCGGTGCCGTGCGAGACCACCGCAATCTCGAACCCTGGCCCTTCCCCACCCAGGCCGCGCCGGTTCGCGAGATAGGCGAGACCCGTGCCGCGTTGAAACCCGGGGCCACCCCATCCCATAAGCGGCTGCACCCTCTTCGCCGCAACCGCCTCAGCGGACACGTTGATCTTAGTGAACCCCGGTACGGTGGGATCCGCCATCAGCAGAAGATGGAGGTCCTGCCAGCCTGGGCCGTCATCCACCACCACACCGGTCCACTCCACCTCGCGCGGGCAGGCGAGAGTGAGGCTCCCCCGCTAAGCGGGAAGTGCTGATTGCCTGGTCAGCGGGGTCTGACCTGGTTTCGAGTTCACCTGATCAGCCGTCGCCCGCTCGGCC
>NZ_JBXAWK010000081.1:0-22845 GCF_057291755.1 Kitasatospora sp. UYEF31 | reverse complement strand
TCCAACATTCTGGTTCAGAATTCCGCACGCCACAGAAACACACCGCGGGAACGCGGACACGCGTCACCGGAGTGTGTTTGAAAGGTGCGGAGTTTTGTTGCGGCGGGACCAGCCAGCACGAACGCTGTCTCAGGTCTCCCAGGCCGGGCAACTGGGCGAGACTACCAGCTTCGGTGTGGATTGTGTGACCAACAGGCGGGCCCTCCTTCACCTAAGGGAGAGCCCACTCGCCGGAGGTTCCTCCGTACAGCGTCAGTCCTTGAACTCGATCACGGTGTCGGCCAGGACCACGGCGTCGTCACGCTCAACTGCGCTGGTCGTGACGAGCAGCTTGCCGCCCTCGTTCCAGACACGGACTCGCATGGTCTCGCCTGGGAAGAAGATGCCGGCGAACTTGGTGCGGTAGCGGGTGACGCGGGTGACGTCGCCGCCGAGCACGGTGTCGACGACGGCCTTCAGGGTCAGGCCGTACGAACACAGCCCGTGCAGGATCGGCTTGTCGAAGCCGGCCTGCTTTGCGAACTCCGGATCGGCGTGCAGCGGGTTCCAGTCGCCGGACAGGCGGTAGATCAGTGCCTGGTCTTCGCGGGTGGAGACGTCGATGACATGGTCGGGCTCGCGTTCCGGCATGTCGAGCTTCGTGGACGGGCCGCGCTCGCCGCCGAAGCCGCCCTCACCGCGGACGAAGATCTCGGCGCGGGAGTCGTACAGCTTCGTGCCGTCCGCAAGTTCCGCCGAGGATTCCAGGACGATGACCGCGGCCTTGCCCTTGTCGTACACATCGGCGACCCGGCTGGTCGCCTTCACGTTCCGCGCCTTCGCGGGCATCGGGTTGTGGATGACAACCTCCTGGCCACCGTGCAGCACGGCCTGGAGCTTGATGTCGATGCCGGGCAGTGTCGCCAGGCTGCCGCCGACCTTGACGCCCGCGACCGTGGCGAAGGTGGGCAGGACGTGCAGGTTCTTCTCGAACGTGTAGCGCAGTTCATCCGCGCCGCTCGCCGGAGTTCCGGCGCCCAGGCCCAGGTGGTAAAGGATGACGTCCTTGGGGCCCCAGCCGATCTCTCCTACGCGGGGCTCGGCGCCGGTGGCTGCTGCGACGTCGATGGGCATGACGTCTCCTCCCTGGTTTGGCCTATGAGGCCCCCAGACTAACTGACTGTCCGTCAGGTTTGGCGGGTCGCAGTGACCACCGTCACTGCGACCGTCGCCACTCCGCTCAGGCCTTGGCCAGCCACAGGTCCGGGCCGAACACCTCGTAGTGGATCGCGGACGCCGGGACGCCCTGCGCCAGGAGCTGTTCACGTACGGTCCGCATGAAGGGCAGCGGGCCGCAGAGGTAGGCCTGCGTACCGGCGTCGACCGCGATGCCGCTCAGGTCGACACGCCCCGTGCGGTCGGCACGGTGCCCGTCGGGGGCCGACTCGTACCAAACGTGGGCGGTGGCGTCCGGCAGTGCGGCGACGAGCTTGGCGGTGTCCGTCTTCAGCGGGTGCGCGTCCGGGCTGCGGTCTGCGTGGACGACCGTGACGGGACGGGTGGAGCCGCTGGCGACCAGGTGCTCCAGCATCCCCACCATCGGAGTGCTGCCGATTCCCGCCGACGCGAGGAACAGTGGGGCGGAGCTGTCCTCCAGTACGAGGTCGCCGAACGGTGCGCTGACGCTGAGGACGGTCCCGGCGACGGCGTGGTCGTGCAGCCAGCCGGACACTTCGCCTTCGCTCTTGACCGAGATGCGCCGGGTCGTGCCGCCCGGGGCGCAGGACAGGGAGTACTGGCGGATCTGCCGGGCACCGTCCGGCAACTCGACGGCGACGCTGACGTACTGCCCCGGGCGGAAGGACGGAGCCGGGCCGCCGTCGGCCGGGACGAGCTCGAAGGAGACGACGTCCGCCGTCTCCTGGACCCGGGTGACGACGGTCCAGGGACGGTACGCCTCGCCTGCCGCGATCCCGGCCTCGGTGTACAGCCTCTTCTCGACGGCGATGAGCGCGCCGGCCATGAGCCAGTAGACCTCGTCCCAGGCTGCGGCGACCTCAGGCGTCACGGCCTCGCCGAGTATCCCGGCGATCGCGGCGAACAGGTGGGTGCGGACGACTTTGTACTGCGCTTCGCTGATCCCGAGGGAGGCGTGTTTGTGGGCGATCCGGGCGAGCATGGCGTCGGGGCGGACGTCCGGGTGTTCCACCAGCATCGTCGCGAAAGCTGCGATCGCCCCGGCCAGGGCCTGCTGCTGGGTGCCGTCGGCCTGGTTGCCGCGGTTGAACAGGCGGGTGCGCAGTTCGGGGTGTGCCGCGAAGAGGTTCTTGTAGAACAGCGCGCTGATGTCGCCGATCGCGCCGCCGACGGCGGGGAGGGTCGCCCGTACGACGGCCTGGGACTGAGTGGAAAGCACAACTTCCTCCGGGGATGCGAATCGCGTGTCACTTAATTAGTATTTCAGATGCAACTTTTAGGGTATGGAAAGTGGCCGTCCCCTTTCTTGTTTGGATTCAGGCGGCCAGACTCCTTGTCGGGCACAGGTCCAGCTGACAAGGCAGCTCAGTCCGGCGGGCGCATCCGGAGGCTCAGCAGGAGCCCACGTGTCGGCGCGGTGACCATGTCGGCGACGGTCACGGTGTCGAGTGAGGCGTAGAAGGCCTCCTGCGCCGTGCGCAGTGCCCCGCGCAGTCGGCACGCGGACCGCAGCGGACACAGGTCCTCTTCGCATCCGACCACGTCGCCCGCGCCTTCCAGCTCCCGGACGATGCCGCCGACGGTCGCCTGACGCCCGGCCTGCGTCAGGGTGAGCCCGCCGCCGCGTCCGCGCCGGGCCTCGACGAGGCCCAGTTGCTGCAGACGGCCCGCCACCTTGGTGACGTGGTGGTACGGAGCGTCGAACGCGTCGGCGATCTCACGGGTGGTGAACTGCTCCCCTTCGGGGGCCACCGCGAGGCGCATGACCACTCGGAGGCCCAGATCGGAGAACTTGGTGAGTCGCACAGTCAGGACACTATCAAAGATGCATTTGAGATACACATTCAGCCCCGGGCGACCCCGCAGGCGCCCCGGCGTGGACCCGGGCCGGGCCGCACGGAGCCTCAACCTCGGCGGGAGATCCAGCGTTACGCCGTGGGGAATCAGGCCACCGCCGCCCCATTGGCCCTTCGTCCACTCCGCTGTGGCCCCGTACGGTCCGTAGCGTGGACGACATACGTGAGCACAGGCGTGGATTCCGGTTGGGAGCCGCTACCTATCTGATGTGGGGCTTGTTCCCCCTCTACTGGCCGCATCTGAAACCGGCGACACCGGTGGAGATCCTCTTCCACCGGATGGCCTGGTCCCTGGTCTTCGTGTTGATCATGCTCGCGGTGCTGCGGAAGTGGTCCTGGATGCGCGAGTTGATCCGTACGCCGTCCAAGATCCTGAAACTCGGACTGGCGTCCTCAGTCATAGCCCTCAACTGGGGCATGTACATCTGGGGTGTCAACAACGGCCACGTGGTGGAGACGTCACTGGGCTACTTCATCAACCCGATCATGTTGATCCTCGTCGGTGTGGTGGTGCTGCGCGAACGGCTCCGCCCCGTTCAGTGGGTCGCGGTCGGTCTGGGTATCGGCGCGGTACTGGTGCTGTCCGTCGCGTACGGCCGGATCCCCTACCTGTCGATCGTCTTGGCGATCACCTTCACCGTGTACGGCTACGTGAAGAAGACGGTGAACCTGCCCACCGCCGAATCGCTCACCGTCGAGACCGCAGTGATGTTCCTGCCTGCGGTCGGCTACCTCTCGTACCTGGCCTGGACCGGCGAGGGCACCTTCGGGACCGGGTCCGTCAGTCATTCGTTGTGGCTGGCCGGGGCGGGGATCATCACCGCGATACCCCTGCTGTGCTTCGGCGCGGCGGTGACGCGCGTTCCGCTGTCGACGCTCGGGATGCTGCAGTACCTCGCACCGGTCCTGCAGTTCGCGGTGGGTGTGTGGATCAACCACGAGCCGATGCCGGCCAGCCGCTGGGCCGGGTTCGCGCTGATCTGGGGCGCGTTGGCGCTGCTGACGTACGACGCGCTGGGCAAAGCCCGGCGGGCCCGTGCGGCGCCGGGGACGGGGACGGCCGCAGTGGCGGCACTGGCGGAGGCTGCGACGCGGGGCGCACCGGGCGCACCGGGCGCACCGGCGGCCAGGGTGTCGTCTTTGTGATCCACGGGTGCCGGATCGTGGATTCCGCGATCCGGCACCCGTGGATCACAGGGGCGTCGGTCAACCCAGAAGATCGAGTACGTGTCCGCGCCCGCGCCCGGCGAACGCGGCTTCCAGTTGCTTGCGGTCGTCGTCGGTGAAGGGGCAGAACGGACCCGTCTTCCCGGGGCGCCACCAGACCTCGTCGGAGGTCCGCCACGCCTCCCGCGCCAGGACCCGCGTCAGCACCTTGTGCGTCTGCGTCTGCGGCAGTTCCGCGGCGATCCGCACGTAGCGGGGGTGCCAGGTCGCGGACATGTCCGGCTGCGCGGCCAGCCAGTCCGCGAACGCCCGCGGGTCGAACACCGCGCCGGACCGGAGCACCAGCGCGGCCATCGCCTGGTCGCCCGCCGATTCGTCGGGTACCCCGTACACGGTCACGAGGGCGACGTCGGGGTGCCGGGTCAGCACCGCGGCGACCGGGGCCGCGCCGAAGTTCTCGCCGGCTACGCGGAGCCACTCGCCGCTGCGGCCGGCGAAGAACACCAGTCCGTCCGCGGTCTTGTAGGCCAGGTCGCCGCTCCAGTAGCGGCCGCCGCGCATCCGGTCCTCGGTCGCGGCGGGGTTGTTGTAGTAGCCCTCGAAGCCGCCGGGGCCTTCCATGTTGACCAGTTCACCGACGGCGTCCTCGGCGTTCGCCAGCCTGTCGTCGGCGTCGAATACGGCCGCCGGGCACTCCGCCCCGGTGTCCGCGTTGAGGATGCGGATGTCGCCGCGCGGCTTGCCGAGCGCCCCGGAGGGCATGTCCGGGACCGGGGTGAAGGTCAGTCCGCCTTCAGTCGAGCCGAAGCCGTCGCGCACGGTGCAGCCGAAGCGTTCCCCGAAACGCTGGACGTCCCTGGGGCCGCCCTCGTTGCCGAAGACGCGGGTGAGCGTGTTGTCCGCGTCGTCGGGCAGTTCGGGGGTGCCGAGGATGTAGGCGAGCGGCTTGCCGACGTAGTTCGCGTACGTGGCCCCGTACTTGCGGACATCCGGCAGGAAGCCCGACGCGGAGAATCTCGGCCGCAGGACGAGCGTGGCACCGGAGTCCACCGCTGGGGTCCAGGCCGTGACCATCGCGTTGGAGTGGAAGAGCGGCATCGCGCAGTACACGACGTCGTCGCCGGTGAGCCGCATCATCTGGGTCACGCTGGAGCCCTGACGGGCCATCCGGCCCTGAGTGCTGATGACCGCCTTGGGGTGGCCCGTGGTGCCCGAGGTGAGGATCAGCATGAAGACGTCGCCGGAGCCGGGCCGGGTGCCGGCGGCCACATCGGCACCGGCACCGACACCGGTGCCGGAGTCGGTGCCGGAGTCGGTGCCGGAGTCGGTGCCGGAGTCGGAGTCGGTGCCGGAGTCGGTGCCGGAGTCGGTGCCGGAGTCGGAGTCGGTGCCGGAGTCAGCGTCAGCTTCCGCATCGGCTGGGACAATTGCCGGTTGGACGGTCCACTCCTGCGGCCCGGAGCCCTCGGAGGCCATAGCTGAACGCCACTCTTCCGCTTGTACGTTCAGGATCCGTGCGGCCGGGACGGCAGCCCGCACCTGCTGCTCATACGCCGCGTCAGTGATCACCAGGGCGCAGTCGGTGTGCTCGACGTCGCGGGCGAGTTCGGCCCCGCGCCGGGTCGGGTTGAGGCCGACGATCACGATGCCGGACAGTGCCGCGGCGCCGAGCAGGAAGGAGAATTCGGGGGCGTTCTCCATGAGGACGCCGACGTGCCGGGGCCGGCCGGCCGGCAGGAGTGTCCGGAGGTACGCCGCGCGCTGCGCGGACAGGCGTACGTGCTCGACCCAGGTCCACGAGTCGTCCCCGAAGCGCAGGCCGGTCGATTCGTCCGCGCGACGACGGAGGAGAAGATCCCGCATGGTGACGGGGGGCGGGGTGGACACTGGCGGGCTCCTGACGGTCAATCAATTTCCTTGACTGTGCAAGATAGTCCGGATGTCCAGCGGCTGGAAGATCCACCGTCTGTCGGGAGCGCCACAGCGGATGGGGCACCACGGCAGGGTGCCCGGGGCGACCGAGCGAAGCGAGCGGGCGCGTCCGAAGACGCGGCATTTCGGGCGACGTCCGGCGCCGACCAGCCCCGGAGCGCGGCGACGGTCCCGTCGGGCGAGAAGGAGAGGTGGCGTACGCCGCCGGGGAGGACAAGGCGGCCCAGGAGCCGTCCGGTGTCGGTTTCGACGAGGCGTACGACGCCTCCCTCGCCGGCCGCCGCGCACATGGTCCCGGCGGTGGCGACCGCTGTCGGGACGTCCCCGATGTCGCGTTCCCAGAGTGTGGTGGCGGTTGTACGGGTCGTCGTGATGAGAGCCACGGTCGTCCTCCCCTGATCCGGTGGTTCGGACAGGCGCTACCCGTTCTCCGCCTGCGGGCCGCAGCCTGCCGGGCGCATGTTTCGGGTTGGTTGGCGGAAGGACCGTTTCTGTTTCCGCTGCGGAGCGGGCGGGCCTGCTGCCCCGTGCGGGGTGGCACGGGGCGGGAGTCACCCGTACTGCCGACGGCCTCGGAACGGGTGGGCCGGGGGGGCCCCGCCCCCCCCCCCCCCCGCCCCCCCCCCCCCGGCCCCCCCCCGGGGGGGGGGGCGCGGGGGGGGGGGGGCGGGGGCGGCGGCGGGCCGGGGGGGGGGGGGGGGGGGGGGGGGGGCCCCCCGCCCCCCCCGGGCGGGGGGGGGGGGGGGGGGGCCCCCCGCCCCCCCCCCCCCGGGGGGCCACCGGCCTGCCGGAACGTCAGCTGCGGTGGCGCAGTTTCCGGGCGGTGTCGCGGGCCCGGTCGACGAGGTCGTTCAGCAGGTCCTCGTCGATGGCCGGGGCGTCGTCCGCGTGCTCGCAGCAGGTGGGTTTGGTGCGCGCGCCGGGTGGCGGTTCGGCCAGGCCCGCGAGGGCCCACAGGAGGGTGTAGACGTCGCTGTCGGGGTGCTGTACGTCGTGCGGGCCGAGCAGCAGGATGTGCGCGACATCCGGCTTCTCGAAGGCCACCATGACCCGCATGTCAGCGCGCAGGTGCTTGCAGCAGATGGTGTCGATGGGTTTCTCCCCGGTGAGTCGGTAGCCGAGAGCGGCACAGCCTCTGGCACCCAGGTCATCCAGGAACAGGTCGAACGCCTTGCCGTGCGCACCCCGGAGACGATCGATCTGAAGCCGGGCCAGCGCTGTCCGCTGGATGGCCACCGTCACAGGAAAACCTCCTCGAGTTTGTCCGCGTCAACCCAGTGGCCGTCCGCGCGGCGCACCAGCCGTTTGGATTCGCCGCTCCGCAGCTGCTCCAGCGAAAGGAGCAGATCCGCGTCCTCCAGGACCGTCTCGTCCGTCAGCCGGTACCAGACCGCGTCGATGAGGTTGCGGTCCCGGCCCGTCTCCCGGAGGTCGGCGACGAGTTTGACGACCTCGCTGAGTTTGACCGGGTCCAGGCGCAGGATCGGTTTGCGCTCCACCACCGGGATCACGCCTTCCTCGGCCCAGGCCCGTACGGTCTTCTCGTTCATTCCGAGGAGGTTGCCGGCGACCCGGGCCCGCACGGGCCTGATGTCGCCGAGGATGCCGTCGGCGATGGCCCGCAATGTCTCGCGGGAGTCGGACTCGGCCGGGAGGTCG
This sequence comes from Kitasatospora sp. UYEF31, assembly GCF_057291755.1. Classification (NCBI taxonomy): domain Bacteria; kingdom Bacillati; phylum Actinomycetota; class Actinomycetes; order Kitasatosporales; family Streptomycetaceae; genus Kitasatospora; species Kitasatospora sp. UYEF31. The sequence goes on along the minus strand of NZ_JBXAWK010000081.1, from coordinate 15,055 downwards.
TCCATGACCTGACGCAGGGCTTCGATGCGCTTGAAGGCCGTACGGAGGTCTTGCTCTTCGCGTTCCACAGCTGCGGACATGACGTGCTCCTCGACTCGGTGACTACCGGATTCTAAGCGGAATTCGGTAGTCGGGTCGATTGTGGAACCGCTTGATATGCGTTTCATGCTTGGACAAACGGACGCCCCGCCGTCCGGGTTACGCCGGTCGGCGGGGCGCACAGTTGTGCTGTTGGAGCTCACTTCAGGCAGTTGGCCCGAGCGTGCGCCCCTGCGGTCAGGCACCGCGGAGCGCACCCCGTGGTCAAACTGCCTCAGAAAGCACCCTTGCGGTACAGCCCGACCACGGCCGCGCCGCCGAGTCCGATGTTGTGGGTCAGACCCACCTGCGCTCCGGCGACCTGGCGGGCGTCCGCCTGGCCGCGCAGCTGCCAGCTGATCTCGGCGGCCTGGGCGAGTCCGGTGGCACCCAGCGGATGCCCCTTGGAGATCAGACCGCCGGACGGATTGACAACCCAACGGCCACCGTACGTGGTGGCCCCTTCGGAGATGAGCTTGCCGCTCTCACCTTCGGCGCACATGCCCAGCGCCTCGTACGTCAGCAGTTCGTTGATCGAGAAGCAGTCGTGCAGCTCGATGACGTCGACGTCGTCGATGGTCAGTCCTGAGGCGGCGAACACCTGCCGGGCGGCGGCGGCCGACATCGGCTTGCCGACGGCGTCGATGCAGGAGCCCGAGTCGAAGGACGCGGCGGTGTCGGTGGTCATCGCCTGGGCGAGGATCTCGACGGCCTGGTCCTGCAACCCGTGGTCGATCACAAAGCGCTCGGACACGACCAGCGCGGCGGCGGCGCCGTCCGACGTGGGTGAGCACTGGAGCATGGTCAGCGGGGAGTGGATCTCCTTGGCCCCGAGGACCTGCTCCAGCGAGAACTCCTTCTGGAACTGCGCGTACGGGTTGTTGACCGAGTGCTTGTGGTTCTTCACGCCGACGAGCGCCAGCTGCTCGGCGGTCGTCCCGTACAGCTCCATGTGTTCACGGGCTGCGTTGCCGAAGATCTGCGCGGTGGGCGGGGACATCTCGAAGCCGTGCTTCTCCGCCATGATCTTGTAGTGCCGGGCGACCGGGGAGGTCGCGAAGTCGCCGCCACCGTCGCCGCCGCTGCCCAGCGAGCCGCGCTTCATCTTCTCGAAGCCGACGGCGAGCACGCAGTCGTTGAGCCCACCGGCTACGAACTGACGCGCCATCATGAGCGCGCTGGAGCCGGTCGCGCAGTTGTTGTTGACGTTGTAGACGGGCACGCCGGACAGGCCGAGTTCGTACACGGCGCGCTGCCCGGCGGTGGACGCCTGGAAGCAGTAGCCCACGGGGACCTGCTCGACGAGGTCGTACGAGACCCCGGCGTCGTCAAGGGCCTTGGTGCCGGCTTCCTTGACCATGTCCCAGTACTGCCAGTCACGGGTCTCCGGCTTCTCGAACTTGGTCATACCGACGCCGACGATGAAGGCCTTCTGAGCCATTTCAGTTCTCCTGATGCACGTGAGGACAAGCGGGCGAAGACGGATTATGAAGGGTGAACACCCTTGCGTACGAAGGGATTTACTTCTCGGCCGGAACCGGGTCGCGGGGCAGGCCCAGGATCCGCTCGGCGACCACGTTCAGCTGCACCTGCGTGGTGCCGCCGGCGATGGTGAGGCAGCGGGCCATCAGGAAGCCGAACGAGGCGCGGTGGCCGAGCTCTTCGTCGACCGCGCCCAGGGGGCCGAGGAGTTCGAGGGTCAGTTCGGTCTCGCGCTGCTGGTGCGGGGTGCCCACGAGCTTCTTGACCGAGGCTCCGGGGCCCGCGTCGACGCCGGACAGCTGCGCGAGGGTGTTGCGCAGTCCGATCAGCGACAGTGCGGACGCCTCGGCGACCAGCGCGCCCAGGCGTTCACGGAAGCCGCCGTCCACGGCGGGGTTGTCGGCCGCGGCGATGAGCCGCTCGATCCCGGCGCCGAAGGACGAGTCCGCGCCCATGTGGATGCGCTCGTTGCCGAGCGTGTTCCGGGCGACCTTCCAGCCGTTGTCGACGTCACCGACGACCATCGAGTCGGGGACGAAGAGGTCTTCGAGGAAGATCTCGTTGAACATCGACAGGCCGCTGATCTCCTTCAGCGGGCGGATGTCGAGGCCGGGCGAGGTCATGTCGACGATGAAGTAGGTCAGGCCCTCGTGCTTGGGCTTCTCCGGCGACGTACGGGCGAGCAGGATGCCCCACTGCGACTCGCGGGCGGACGAGGTCCAGACCTTCTGGCCGTTGATCTGCCAGCCGCCGTCGACCTTGACCGCGCGGGTGGACAGCGACGCCAGGTCGGAGCCCGAACCGGGCTCGGAGAACATCTGGCACCACTGGATCTCGCCGCGCAGCGTGGAGAGTGCGAACTGCTCCTGCTGCTCGGGGGTTCCGTACGCGATGACCGACGGGATCACCCAGTTGCCCATGGTGATGTCTTTGAGCTTGATGCCCGCGGCCTTCATCTCCTGCTGGATGACCAGCTGCTCGACGGGGCCCGCGCCCAGGCCGTACGGCTCGGGGTAGAACGACGCGGCGTAGCCCGTGGGGGCCAGCGTGCGGCGGGCCTCCTCAGGGGACTGTCCGGCGGCGGGGGCCAGCGCGGCGCGGGTCGCGTCACGGAGGGCCTCGGCGTCCTCGGGCAGGTCCATGACCAGCTCGCGGCGGGCGCCGGCGGCGGCCCGGTCGGTGACCTGGAGCTTCCAGTACGAGGCTCCCCCAGCGAGCTGACGCAGGGTCAGCGCGCGGCGCAGGTAGATGTGCGCGTCGTGCTCCCACGTGAAGCCGATGCCGCCGAGGATCTGGACGCAGTCCTTGGTGGCGGTGAACGCGGCTTCGATCGCGTAGGCCGCGGCGATGGCGGCGGTCAGCGACCGGGTGCCCGGGTCGGCGTCGAAGGCGCGGGCGGCGTCCCAGGTGACGGCGCGGGACTGCTCGACCTGGACCAGCATCTGCGCGCACATGTGCTTGACGGCCTGGAACTGCCCGATGGGGCGGCCGAACTGCTCGCGGACCTTCGCGTACTCGGTCGCGGTGTCGAGCGCCCAGGCGGCCACGCCGCAGGCTTCGGCGGACACCAGCACGGCGACGGCGTCACGCACGAGGTCGGCGTCGACACCGTCGAGGACGAACCGGACCGGCGCGGCTTCGAGGGTGACCTCGGCCAGGCGGCGGGTGCTGTCGACGGACTTCTGTTCGCGTACGGTCGCCGCCGCAGCGTCGACGACGATCCACGTGCCCCCGGCGTTCAGCACCAGGAGGTCGGCGACGGCGCCGGACAGGACCGGCTTCACGGTGCCGGTGACAGCCCCGTCGACAATGGCGAGATCACCGGACTGAAGGGCGACTGCGGCCGTCAGGCTGCCGTCGACAAGACCGGGCAGCAGTTCCTTGGCCGCGCCGCCGCCGGACGCCTGGATCAGCGTCGACGCGAGCACCGTGGGCAGGAACGGACCCGGCAGCATGCCGTATCCGGCCTGCTCCAGGGCGACGGCGGTCTCGACCAGCGACGCGCCCGCGCCGCCGTGCTCTTCGGCTATGTGCATCCCGAGCAGCCCCTGGTCGGCCAATGCCCGCCAGTGCGCGGGGCGGGGCTCACTGTCGGCCTCCAGGACGCTGCGTACGGCGTCCATGGGGACGGTGCGCTGCACCCAGCCCCGTACAGACTCCTCCAGGGAGCGGTGATCCTCTGTGATCCCGATAGCCATCCGACACTCCTTGATCCAAGACTCAGTCAACTTCTTTGCCGCCGCGATAGTAGAACGCGTTTCAGGTATCCGACAGGGAGGTGCGGCATGAACGGCTCCGGTGTGTCCCCCGCCACGGCGCGGGGTCGCGCCCTGCTGGCAGGATCCAACCCACCAGAGAACCTGCACGAAAAGAAGAAAAGGGCCCGCATGACTACCCACAGCACCGCACCCGCCGTCGACCCGGCGGTCATTGCCGGGGCAGGCGTCGACCCGGCAGACGTCAACGTGGCAGGCGTCGACCCGGCAGGCACCGATGGGGCAGGCACCGACGGGGCAACCATCGAACCCGTGGTGTGGAGCGCGTTCACCGGCGCGACCGGGTTCATGCCCGAGGACGAGGCGCAGGCGCTGTACAGCGCGGCACTCGCTGCCGCCCCGTACGGCCCCGTCCTCGAACTGGGCACCTACTGCGGCCGGTCGACCATCCTCCTGGCCGCCGCGGCCCGCGCCGGGGGGACCGTGTGCGTGACGCTCGACCACCACCGGGGCTCAGAGGAGCAGCAGCCCGGCTGGGAGTACCACGACGCGACGCTGTGGGACACCGAGGCCGGCGCGATGGACACGCTGCCGCGCTTCCGCCGCACGCTGCGCGCGGCGGGCCTGGAGGACTATGTGGTCGCGGTAGTCGGCCGGTCCCGTACGGTCGCGCCACTGTGGGGCACCGCGCTCGGCCTGGTGTTCATCGACGGCGGGCACACCGACGAGCACGCGTCAGGCGACTATGAGGGATGGGCCCCGCACGTGGCCCCGGGCGGCACTCTGGTCATCCACGATGTGTTCCCCGAACCGGCCGACGGCGGCCAGGCCCCGTACCGCGTCTACCTGCGCGCACTGGCCTCCGGCGCGTTCGAAGAGGTGTCGCACACGGGCTCGATGCGGGTACTGCGCCGGGTGGGTACGGGAATCTGAGGGCATCTGAGGAGATCCGGCGGGACTTCCGGGCCGTCGCACGGGGCGCGTGACGTCGCCGACGACGTGCCGGCGTGGGCACAGGACGCCCCAAGTGACATGTCGGCGTGGGCACAGGATGTCCCTAACGGCGTGACAGCGCGCGCCCGGCGGCGGGACACTACGCATTCGAGAGCGTCGGGGGACACGGCTCACGGCAGGCCGGGCGGAGCCCGGACGCGTACCGGGGCCGAGCCTGGAGCGGTCCGCGGATGGACTGTTCCGGCCGTCGGTTCAAGTACGCCAGGCGTAGGGGGCGGCGCGATGTCCGGAAACAGTGACGAACAGCGGTTCGAAGTGGTGTGGGATCCCACGGCGGCCGACGGTGCGGGCGGGTGGGTGCGACGCACCGTGCCAGGAAGCACGGGGCCGGAGGCGGGTTCCGCGGCGACTCCGTGGGCGGTCCCGGCGGACAGTGAGTCCCCCACCGTGACGCCGCCGCGACCGGCGGAACCGCCGACGACCGCCGTGCCACAGTCGCGCCGCCCTGACGCGTACGGCCCGGCGGGCGGTGCCGGGCCGGGCGGTGCCGGGCAGGACGGTGCCGGGCAGGACGGCCCTGGGCAGCGCGGATCCGGGCAGCGCGGATCCGGCTCGGGGCGGAGCGCGGCCGACCAGCCGACGGTGCACGACAGCACTCCCGTGCGCGGCGGTGCCCCGGTGTACGGCAGTACTCCCGTACACGGCACCGGTCCCGTACCGGGCAACACTCCGGTGCAGGGTCGCAGGCCGGTGTTCGGCCAGCCGGGTTACGGCCGGGCCGAATACGGCTTCGGCTATCCGCCGCAGACGTCCCAGCCGCAGGTGCCGCCGCCGCCCGCCCCACACGTCACCCCGTCGGGTGCTCCGTCGGACCTCCGGTCAGGCCCTCCGTCGAACGCGCCGGCGGGCGGCGACGGCATGGTGCGGGTCCTGCTCCTGGTGACCCTCGCGATCGTGCTGACCGCCGCGATCATCACTGTCGTCGCGATCCAACCGTGGAAGACCAGCGGCAGCGATCAGGCCGGGCTGAACTCCCCCGCCCCGGGCACCTCCGGCCAGCCGGGCACGGGGCCGCCCAGCACGCAGGAGTCGCATCCCCTCACACCCACCGAGCAGAGCGCCCTGCCCGGTGCGCAGCCGACCACCCGGGCCCCGTCCGCCGCGCCGTCCCCGACGGCCGACGCGCGGGCCCAGAGCGTCGCCCTCGACTCCGTGCTCGGACAGAGCGGGAGTTCGCGGCAGAAGGTCATCGACGCGGTGAACTCCGTCACGCAGAACTGCAACAGCAGTGCGGCCGTCACCGCCGCGCGGAACGACCTCCTGGCGGCCGGTCAGGAGCGTTCGTCCCAGTTGCAGCAGTTGTCCGTCCTGCGGGTGGACCTGATCCCCAACGGCGCGGCGGCGACCGACCGGCTGCGCGCGGCCTGGCAGGCTTCACTGTCGGCTGACCAGTCGTTCGCCGCCTGGGCGGAAGCCGTCACGTCGACCGGCTGCGGATCGGGCACGACGTCGTACGACCGGGCGAACGCCGCCAGCGGACAGGCCACAACGGCGAAGACCGAATTCGTGGAACTGTGGAATCCGATCGCCGCGCAGTTCAACTTGCAGCCGAGGACCAAGGAAACAATCTGATGCCAGCCGACGACGCTGCCCGGGACCCCGCACGCGACCGCGGCGGTGACTGGGGCCCGTGGGACGAGACGTGGGACGACGAGGCGACGGAGCCGTGGGACGCGGAGCCAGGATCACCCCGCGCGCAGGCCTTCGCCATCCGCCGCAGGGCGCTGGGGAAGCGGCGCCGGACGATCTCCCTGATCGCCGTCGGAATGCTCGCCGTCGTCGGCTCCGTTGTCGCGGTCGCGTGGCCGGGCGGATCAGGTTCAGTGGACCAGGCCGCGGTGCAGAGCGTGGCGAGCGGCTCAGCGGAGCCCGCGCCGCCGACAGGACCGCAGGGCGCGGCGGTCCCCGCCCCGCCGGAAGCCGTTGCCGTGCAGTCCGGGTCCCCGGTGGCACCGGAGGCCCAGGAGGTCCCAGTGGTCCCGGTGGTCCCGGTGCCGACGCCGACCACCAGTCAGGCGACGGCGCCCCTCCGCCCGCCGCCGGACACGTCCGGCGGCAGGGACCTCGCGGGCAAGGTCATCGTGATCGACCCCGGCCACAACCCGGGCAACGTGAAACACCTGGCCGACATCGGCCGGCAGGTGGACGCCGGCGGGCTCCGCAAGAACTGCGACGAGACCGGCACCGAGACGAACTCCGGCTTCACCGAGGCGCAGTTCACGCAGGTGGTGGCGCGTACGGCAGTCGGCATGCTCAGGGCCCGTGGGGCGACGGTGCGACTCCTGTGGGAGGACCGACCGTTCGGCCCCTGTGTAGATGAGCGCGCCAAGATCGGAAACGCTCTCAAGGCCGACGCGGTGGTCTCCATCCACGGCGACGGCGCGGCGGCGAACGGCCGTGGTTTCCACGTGATCCTGCCGGCCAGGGTGACCGCGGGCAGCGTGGACACGGGTCCGATCCTCGACCGGTCCAGGGCTCTGGGCGTCAAGCTCGCCGACGCGTTCGCCGCGGACACCGGATTCCCCCGGTCCACTTACATCGGCGGCGGAACGGGCCTCGACACACGTTCCGACCTCGGCGGGCTGAACCTGTCGACGGTCCCGAAGGTCTTCATCGAGTGCGGGAACATGCGCAACGCCGTCGACGCGAAGGCCATGAAGGATCCCGACTGGCAGGCCAGGGCGGCGAAGGGTGTCGCCGACGGGATCGGTGCTTACCTGACTTCTTGAATTCCGTACGGAATGCGTCTGGTGTGCCGTCACGCACGGCGAACCGTCCCGAAGTGGAGTGAACTCCCGTACAAAAGTGGGGTTTTCACCACCCCCGACCGACACCTTTGAACCATCGTCGGCACGCCGCGCCCTCCGTAGCGTCTGTGGTGCAGGAAGAGACCGCAGACGCAGGCGCCGGAGGAAGAGATGACAGCGTACGGACGCACTACCGGAACATTGACCGAGGTCGTACGGATGGACTCCGTACGCAAGGTGTACGGGACTCCCGGGAACCTGGTGACCGCGCTTGACGGGGTGTCACTGAGTCTGGCGTCAGGGACTTTCACCGCCGTCATGGGACCGTCGGGGTCCGGCAAGAGCACGCTGCTCCAATGCGCCGCCGGGCTCGACCGACCGGACAGCGGCCGGGTGTTCGTGGACGGCGCGGAGATGAGCGCCGGAACCGAGACGGAGCTGACGAAGTTCCGGCGGCAGCGGATCGGCTTCATCTTCCAGAACTTCAACCTGCTGCCGACGCTGACCGTGCTGCAGAACGTCGCCCTGCCGCTGCGGCTCGCGGGGCGGCGGATCGACCGGGCGCACTGTGTCGCGGTCCTCGAACAGGTCGGCCTGCGAGACAGACTCCACCACCGCCCGGCGGAACTGTCCGGCGGTCAGCAGCAACGGGCCGCGATCGCGCGGGCGTTGGCGGCCGATCCGAAGGTTGTGTTCGCCGACGAGCCCACCGGCGCGCTGGACACCCGCAGCGCCCGCGCCGTGCTGACGCTCCTCCAGGACTCGGTCCGCGTCTTCGGCCAGACGCTGGTGATGGTGACGCACGACCCGGTCGCGGCCTCGTACGCCGACTCGGTGGTCTTCATGGCCGACGGCAGGCTCGCCGGGCACCTGGCGAACCCCACCGCGGAAGCGGTGGCCGGGCGGCTGACCCACCTGGGCGACAACTCCCAGCGTGCGGCGAAGGCGGGTGCGTGACATGTTCCAGCTGGCCCTGAGCTCTTTGCGCTTCCGTACCGGATCATTCGTCGCGAGCTTCCTGACCCTGTTCTCCGGAGCCGTGATCGTGACGGCCTTCGCGTCCATGCTCGACACCGCTTCGGCGGACGGAGTCTCCAGCACCAGCAAGGAGACCCTGCACATCATCGCGACGGTGGTCGGCGGCTGGGGGCTCCTCCTGGTCGTGTTCGCCGCCACTTCCACACTGACTTTGCAGGTGCGCCAGCGCCGGGCCGAGATGGGACTGCTGAAAAGCATCGGCGCGACACCGGCGCAGATCGGCCACATGATCACTGGTGAGGCGGCCCTGCTCTCCCTGGTCGCCGGGGTCCTGGCGCTCGCCCCGGCGATGCTGGCCGGACGCGGCCTGCTCGAACTGCTGATCACCACCCATCAGGTGGACGCCTCGGTGCACTACCGCTTCGGACCGGCGGCCCTGGCCATGGGTCTTGGTGTCACCTTCGTCTCGGCCACCGTCGCCGCCGCGATCGTTGCCCGGCGTACGGTGCGGATGCGGGTCACCGAGGCCATGACGGACGCGGTGACTGACAACGGACGGCTGAGCCGGCCCCGGGCCGTCGCCGGCTGGGTGTTCCTGGCCATCGGAACCAGCCAGTCCGTCGTGGCCGTCACGATGATGCGCGGCAAGGGTGCGGATTCGATCCAGCCGACAGCGGGTACGGCGTCGATCACCTTCGCGATCGGACTGGCCCTGTTCGCCCCGGTGTTGGTGCGCGGGACGGCCACGCTCCTGGCAGGGCCGCTGGAGCGGCTCTGCGGTACGGACGGCTATCTGGCGGTGCGGCACCTGCGGCAGCGCACACACCAGGCCGCCGCGGCACTGGTGCCGGTCATCCTGTTCACCGGCATCGCGGTCGGAACGCTGTACATGCAGGCCATCGAGAACGACGCGCAGCACCTCTCCGGAGTCGTGAAGACCGCCGACGAGAAGAACATCGAGACGCTGAACTACGTGGTCGTCGGGATGATCGTGCTGTTCGCCGCGATCATGCTGGTCAACACACTGATCGCGGCGACTACCCACCGCGGCCGGGAGTTCGGCCAACTACGCCTTGCCGGGGCGACCCCGCGGCAGGTGCTGCGCGCGGTGGGGATCGAGGAGATCGTGCTGACCGTCACCGGAATCGTGTTCGGAACCCTCGCCGCGCTGGCGACGGTCATCCCGTACAGCTACGCCCGTAACGACACGTTCGCGCCGGACATCGGCCCTGGGATCTACATCGGCGTAATCATGTCCGCCGTGGCACTGACCCTGGGGACGGGCCTGTGGACCGTACGCAAGACGCTGCGGACTCCGGCGGTGACTGCGGCCGGGGTCTGACACACGGGCAGATTCTCTGCGGGGCAGACGGCTTCGGCCACCTGTCCCGCATTGTCGTCCGCCGGGCAGTCACACTCTGGAACGGGCACGTCACGGCAACGATTGACGGGCGGTCACGCACCGTGCGGGGCAATCCGTGTAGCGTTCGGCCGATCGGACGGCGTCCGGCGAAGAACGCTTGGCCCGCGAAGCTCGACCACCAGCCCCGTAGCCGCAGATCCAGGGAGTGAGTCTTCCCCCATGAGTCAGGGCAACTATTTGTCACCGGTCGCGCCGGGTACACCCGCACCCGACACACAATCAGCCTATCCATTTCCGTCGACGCAGCCCTCGGCGGCCCGGCCAGGGCGTGGCCTCACGCGCGGCGACGCAGTGGCGCTGGTCGCCGTCCTGCTGATCTTCATCTTCTCGTTCTTCAATTACTACGAGGTCAGCCGCCCTCTCGGCAGCGGCAGTAGCAACGGCGACAGTCCGGGCCCGTTCTCCATGGGCAACAGGACGGTGACCGCCGGGGCCAACGCCTGGACGACGGACTTCTACCCGCTGATGCCGGCTGTGGTGATGATTCCCATGGTGGGTCTGCTGCTCGGCCTGATCGGCCGGTTCAGCGCGCAACCGCAGCGGCAGTTCTTCGGTTTGACGTTGCGCCAGTGGTGGATCGCGTTCGGCGTGACCGGTGCGGTCAACGGCTTCTTCGCGGTGTTCGGCGTGGGCAAGACCATCGGCGACCTCGCCAAGGCTTTCTACGGGAGCCAGGCCGACTCCGGCGTCACGACGTTCGGTTGGCTCATCATGGCCGCCGGTCTGGTCCAGGCACTGGTGCTGCTGCTAGGCGACCGGATTCCGGGGTTGAGCGCGCCACTGTCCGGCGGCGTGCCCGCCAACGCGCAACAACCGTGGTCGCAGTCGCCTCCGCCGCAGCCTTCGGGGGCGTACGGGGCACAGACGCAGTACGGAGCCCAACCACAGCAGCACGGGACCCCGCAGCAGAACGGGACCCCGCAGCAGAACGAGGCACAACCGTCGGCAAGGCAGTCGACGGCTGCTCCGGCCGCTGCGGTTCCGGCCGCTGCGGTTCCGGCTGCCACTCCTGCCGTTCCCGCCGCTGCCGCGCGTAGCCCGTTCACCCAGTTCTGGCTGGCCGTCCCCGAGCCCCGCCCGTTGGGCCCCGTGGACGGTTCCGGCAGTGGCCCGGTGGCGATGCTGAAGGTCGGCGACTGGTATCTCGCGGTGGCCGCTCGGGACGGCGGACTGCTGGTCGAGGCCGACGGAGTACGCGGAGTCCTGCGCAACCTCGACAGGATCCAGCGCGGAGAGTAAGGCTTTTCCACTTCTGGATCAGTGCAGCTTCGGATCATCGAACCCGTGGACCACCGAAACTGTGGACCACCAAAACTGTGGACCACCGAAACTGTGGACCACCGAAACTGTGGACCACCAAAGGAGCTGTGATGGCACGTAGCGGTCCCACCCGGGGCGACCTCTTTGTCGCAGTCGCCACCGTGGGCGTGCTGGCGTTCTCGTTCCTGCCGTTCTACGAGGTGACCCGGAAGGGTACCCGGGACGACGGCACGGACACGTACAACGCCTGGACCCCGGACTTCTATCCGCTGGCCCCAGCCGTGGTGGTGCTGCCGGCGGTGGCATTCGTCCTACTGATGACCAGCAGGTTCCTGAGTACGCAGGGGCGTGCGGGCGACCCACTCCCCTGGGGCGTCACGCTGCGCCAGTGGGCGGTCGCCCTGGGGCTCGGGGCGGCCTTCTGCGGAGTGTGGGCCGCGTTCGGCGCCAACGGCGGCTACGACGAACTGGCGACCTTCGTCCAGGACCAGCTCCGGGCCGGGGACGGGGCGTTCAGCAAGTCCGAAGTGACGGCCGGGCAGGGCTACGGCGCGTGGGCGCTGGCCACCCTCACCGTGCTGCAGGCCGCGACCCTGCTCCTGGGGGACCGGAGCCGGGCCCTGTCGGCCCCGCTCCTGGGGCAGGGCGCCGGGCACGGGGCCTGGCCACCGGCCGGACCTCCACCGGCTGCGCCCCCGCCTCCGTTCGGACCTCCACCGTCGCACGGCCCGTTCAGTCCGCCGCAACAGTCCCCGTTCCCGGGCTCCGTGCCGCCGCAGGCGGTGAGCGGACTGTACGGAGGGGTGCCGGCGATGCCCGGCTCCCCGCCGTACCCGATGCCCGCCCCGCCGACGGGCCCGCCCGCGGGCCCCCCGTCGCAGCCCGGGGCCGCGGCCTACCTCCCGGCCACTGATACCGCGGGCGGGGACTTCGAGCAGACCTGGCTGGCTGTACCGGTCGCCCGGGACCTGGTGTCACCCTCCCGTCCGGAGGGGACGCCGGTAGCCAGGCTCGAACCGGGTACGTGGTACCTCGCGGTCGCCCCGCACGGGGACGGCCTGCTGATCGACGCCAACGGCGTCCGCGGAGTGCTCTACGACCTGGAGGGCGTCCAGCGCGCCGACTGAGCGGACCGACCGGCTGGACCGACCGTGTGAAACTGGCGACCACGTCGTGACGGAATGCGACAGGAACCATAACCAAGGGCGAGATTCGGCCGTACGGGATAACCGTCGGATAACGGCACAGGCCGCACACCGGGGTCAAGGCGTGTGCCGGGCGTCGGATCTGGAAGAGTGTCGGACCCGGAGGTGGGAGACCTGGAACCCTTGTCGTACAGGCGGCGGTTCCGGTGCGGCCCCCCGAACATCGGCGACGCGCAGGGGCGGCGCCGGTGGAAGCACCGGAGTCGTGCCGGTACGGTGTGCGGCGCCTGCCCCCTCAAGAGGAGAACCCGTGGACTTGAAAAAGGTGACACGCGGCGACGCCGTCGTGGCGGCCGTTGCACTACTGATTTTCGTCTTCTCGTTCCTGCCGTACTACGGGAGCAAGCTCGGCGGGACCGCGAACGCCTGGACGTCGGACTCGTCCCCGCTGACGTCCGCCGTGGTCCTCACACCGCTGATCGCTGCGGTCCTGTTCCTGCTCGGCGGGCTGCTCCCGCAGTTCAAAGACAAGCCGGTGCTCGGCCTGACCCTGCGCCAGTGGGCGGTCCCGCTGGCCGCGATCACACCGCTGAACGCCATCTGGTCGATGTTCGGCCGGGAATACGCCGAGCTCAAGGTCGGTGGGATCTTCCTGCTCCTGCTCTCCTTCGTGCTGGCCGCCGTTCTCGTCGCGGGTCCACTCGTGCCGTTCCTCGACGTGCCGGTGCTGCCGAACGGCCCCCGTCCGGGTCAGGCTGGCCCGGGCCAGCAGGGTCAGTTCGGTCAGCAGCCGTACGGTCAGCAGCCGGGTCAGCCCGGTCAGTTCGGTCAGCAGCCGGGCCAGCCCGGTCAGTTCGGTCAGCAGCCGGGCCAGCCCGCGCAGAGCGGTCAGTTCGGTCAGCCGAACCTGTTCGGCGGACAGCCCGGCCAGTCCGGCCAGTCCCCGGCGTCGGCCCCGCAGGCCGCTGCCCCGGCGGGTGCCAACGACGCGACGCAGCTCGCCCCGCAGCCCGATCCGTCGAAGGGTCCGCAGGGCCAGGCGTTCCAGCCGTTCTGGTTCTCGGTCGTCGCGCCGAAGCCGCTGCACGACCCGGCGTCCAACAACCAGTCGGGCACGCTGAACCCGGGCGAGTGGTTCCTGGCCGTGGAGACCCGCGGCGACGGTCTGGTCGTCGAGGTCAACGGCGCGCGCAGCGTGCTGTGGGACGTCCGCGACATCCAGCGCGGCTGATCCTCCGTACAGCGTTGTCCTGAAGTGCCCCGCCCGGTTCGCCGGACGGGGCACTTTGCCGTCCGCGCCCGTCTTCCGCGATTCCCGATTTCCGCGTCTGTTGTGCGTGCGGCCACATCGCCATTCCCCCGTACGGGAACCTGTTCTAAAGTGCACCGCGACACAAGACAGGTAACCAGACGACTTCTCAGCGGAGGCACCATGCGGCTCGGTCTGCAGTTCGGCTACTGGGGACGCGGTCCCTCCCCCGACACCGTCCCGCTCGCCCAGGAAGCCGAACGCCTCGGCTTCGACTCCGTGTGGACCGCCGAATCGTGGGGCTCGGACTGCTTCACCCCTCTCACCTGGATCGCCGCGCACACCAAGCGCATCAAGCTGGGCACGGCCATCGCGCAGATGACGGCCCGTACGCCCACCGCGACGGCGATGCACGCGCTCACCCTCGACCACCTGTCGCAGGGGCGGGTAATCCTCGGTCTGGGCCTGTCCGGGCCGCAAGTCGTCGAGGGCTGGTATGGACGGCCGTTCCCGAAGAGCCCGCTGACCTTCACCCGCGAGTACGTGGACGTCATCCGGCAGGTGCTCGCCCGCGAAGAGAAGGTCACCGCCGAGGGCCGGTACGCGCAGCACCCGTACCAGGGCGCGGACGGCACGGGGCTCGGCAAGCCACTGCGCTCGATCACCCACCCGCTGCGGGCCGACCTCCCGGTCTTCCTCGGCGCGGAAGGGCCGAAGAACGTCGCCCAGACCGTACGGATCGCCGACGGCTGGCTGCCGTTGCACTGGTCGCCGTACAACCCGAAGGTGTACGGGGATTCGCTGACCGGGAAGCCCGAGGGCTTCCGGGTCGCACCGATGGTGCAGGTCGCGCTGAACGACGACGTCGAAGCCGCGATGTATCCCATCAAGGCCGCGATGGGCTTCTACGTCGGCGGCATGGGCGCGAAGGACAAGAACTTCCACGCCGACCTGATGCGCCGCTTCGGCTACTCGGACGAGGCCGACAAGATCCAGGATCTGTTCTTCGCCGGGAAGCGCGATGAGGCCATCGCAGCGGTGCCGACCGCGTTCGTCGACGAGATCGCGCTGGTCGGGCCGGCCGGCCGGATCCGCGAGCGTTTCCAGGCCTGGGCCGACGACCCGCATGTGACGGACATGATCCTGACGACCAAGGACCGGGCTGCGATGAAACTGATGGCGGACTTGGCGAACTGAAGCCAGTAAACCGAGTTGGTGAACCGAACTGGCGAACCGAACTGGCGAACCGAGCTGGTGAACTGATTTTTTGCCCGCTTTTGTGGCCCCGTGCCGCCGGGCACGGGGCCACAAAAGCGACAGACTGAGGTTCCCTCGAGATGCGGGAGGTTGCTCACCGTGGCCTGATGCTCACATGAGAGGAACCGGCGTCATGAGCGCACCGAGAAAGTACCCGTTGGAGTTGCGCGAACGCGCGATCCGGATGTACCGCACCACCGAGCCCA